>NZ_JBFSPI010000023.1:0-13082 GCF_041464685.1 Vibrio sp. 10N.237.312.B06 | reverse complement strand
GATAAAGATAAAGATAAAGATAAAGATAAAGATAAAGATAAAGATAAAGATAAAGAGAATTCAAGTTAAAGGCTGCACATCTCGCCACTGTGTGATCCCGCAATGATCACTCCACTTTGGTCTACAATCCAGTTAATGGTGCAGTCACGATAGGGGTTTTTGAAAGAATGTTGTATTTCACCATTCTCGAGTGAGGTTTGAGTTTCCACCCAAGCAAATGTGCGTGACTCCCAAAATGTAACGGCTTGAGAGTGGGGCGTTAAATACAAAGCTTGCGCATCGGTAATATTGGAACCGATGTAACTCTCGATATGTTCGTCAGTACTAACAATCTGACTAGTACAAGCGCTGATAAAAATCATAGCAATGGGAATATAGATACGCATTAAAAATCCTTTTTAGTGAGTATGATTATTCATATATCTAAATATACAACAGCGTTATTTAAATTAGTAAACACGCCATTGCAGTATCTCTATCTTAGCCATGCTTAACCCCCAACCTTTGTCTGAAAACGTGACATACCGACGAACCGGAGTGGACATACTGAGTTATCTCAGTGAAGAGTATTTTATTGCGTCCTTTTCAAATTGAGCGACTTTAGAGCCTACTGATTTTAGTGCTCGTTGATATGCATCAACATCATGCCCGACAACAGATAATGCAGCGTCGTAAGGCGACATTGCTTTTTCCAGTTGTTCTATTTTGTAACCAAGTTGGTCTAAAAGATAAATGACAGAGGCGCCACTGTTATAAAAAACGTAGAATCCAAAGTGCCACTTTACGTCTTTTTTATTTTTTAGATTCAAGCTAAAACTTCTTCCTTTATCGAAGCTCAAGCTATTGTTTTTATATACTTTTCTGGCTGTTAAGACGGTGATGTATTCTGCCGAGCCTTCTATGCGTTCTTGTGCTAGGGCCATGTTCTCAACCAACGATGTATTGTCGTTAAGCATTTGTCGTTGCCTAATTGCCACATATTGTTTCAACAGCTCACGAGCTTCCACCTTAGTCAATTTTCTAGGTAGTCCATCAAACAGCTCGGTGAGTATTAACTCGTCTTGGATAATGCTTTTGGTTGTAGGGTAATTGTCAACGTCCTGTCGCCAATTGCTTTTGTTCGCCCAAGAGGTTTGATAGATGTGGAATACCTCATGAGGCGCAAATAAAAGGTCATTGGTAAATGGGTGTTGATTGTTAGCGACTGCATCCGTGTATTTTTGTGCGTAGTATTTGTGACCATCAATAAGTAAGTCGAAGGTGTACAGGTTATTTGAACCGTTGTTTATCTTAGTTACGGCACTATGCATTTCCTTGTTGTATTCATAGATTTTCATACCACCAGATTCTGCTGAACTGATCTTGGTCGCACTTTTTAGAACTGACTGAGGATTAATAATGAATGCATTTATAGGCTCATCTTTAGCATTGACACGAATCAGGTAGTGGGGTCTTTTGGCGTAATTATATCCATCCCAGTAATTCAATTTCATGTACGCTCCGATCTGCTTGATCATCGCTTTGTCAGCCACATTTTCAACGCTAGCAACGGCCGTCGGTGTCGTGGATTTAGGTGAACTCGAGCTTGAATTTGAATTACAAGCAGACAGTAGAAGAATGGTTACCCCTAGCAATAAACTTTTTATGATGACCCTTATCTAAGCAAATGTTGCTTAATACATTAACGGTATTCTTAGGAGCGTTCTGTAATAACTTGTAACTCGGCCACTTACATTATGGATAACGTAAATAATGTAAATTGAATGCCAATACGAATGATTATCAACTAAATTGTCGCCATAAAATCTATAGGTATTGGTTTGTATGTCGTTAAAAAGTAGGGCGGTTCAATCATGGGCTCGTCGACTTCATGTTTATATTTCAATGGCACTGTTGTTTGTTGTTCTCTTCTTTTCAGTGACAGGTATTACCCTTAATCGCCCTGAGCTGTTCGAATCAAGCCAACCCAATATCCAACGCTCTACGCTAACGCTTCCCACGAGTTTGTTTACGGTCCAAGACGGTCGACTGAAAGCCGACGAGTCTGCTTTTGAAAAGTTTTTATTTGAAGAAGCAAACCTATCTGGCGTTCCTTCGGGGTTAGACATCTACGCAGAGATTGAAGACGGTGAGTTACTCATCGGTGAAGTGTCTATGGACTTCAAAGGACCGGGCTACAACGCTTCTGTGTTTGTCGATGTGACTTCTGAAATGGTGGAAGTCGAAACAACGAATTATGGCGTTATCGCATTGTTGAATGACCTACACAAAGGCCGTAATAGCGGTGAAGTGTGGAAATGGTTTATCGATATCACTGCGCTACTGATGATCTTCTTTGTACTGACTGGCGTGTGCTTACTGTTACCTAAGAAAAAAACGCTCAATACCTCCATTAAATGGACGGTATTTGGGTCTGCAATCTCACTTGCTATCTATTTTGTCGCCGTACCTTAACCCTCCATTAGGTTGATGAGTCTGCTTGATGAATCAGCTCGAAGAACGAACTAAAGGTTAAACGGATTTAAAAGGTTGTTAAACATGAAAAAAATGAATTGGAGTAAGGCTCTTTTGGCTTTGTCTCTTTTACCTAGCCTTGGAATGGCACAAGCGATTCCTGATACGGCGAAATTGGATGTGAATTTAGAGTTGCCCAAGATTGATACCTCTATGTATGCGCGTCCTTACGTGGCGGTGTGGGTAGAAAACAGTGAACGAAAGTCAGTGAAAACCATTGAGCTTTGGGTCGGTAAAGACGAATGGCTAAAAGACTTACGCAGTTGGTGGAGAAAAGTTGGCCGTTACGATCGTGAACTTGTTGATGCTGTGACTTCTGCAACACGCCCAGCTGGTCAATATCGTTTCGTTTGGGATGGCAAGAGTGACAGCGGTGAAACCCTTGAACAAGGTGAGTACACAGTGCATGTCGAAGTCGTGCGTGAACACGGTGGCCGTAACTACCTTCGCCAAAAAGTATCACTGACAGATTCAAACGCCTCTTATGAATTAAAAGCAACGGAAGAGACGGGGAAAATTATCTTGAGCTACATTGCAAAATAATTAGCACGTCGGATAACACAAGCTGTGCTTTACAAGCGACAGCAAAAACAAAGATTGGGAATCGTAGGCGCCATCGAGCGACACGGTTAAAGATTACAAATAATGGAATTGAACATGATGAAACAGACAAAAATAAAGGCGCTTGCTCTTGCAGGTGTAATGGCGTTCGGTCTAGCTGCAACGACGACTGCGCAAGCTCACCCTCGTTGGGTTTTGCCTTCTCATTTCACCGTTTCTAAAGAAGGTGGTGACTGGTTAACATTTGATGTGACGGCATCCCACGGTACGTTTGTTTTTGATAAGCCAGCAGGAAGTGATAAAGCATTCGTTATCATGCCTGATGGCCGTAACGAGCGTCCTAACTTCGTTGTAAAAGGCAAGCGTCGCTCAATGTTTGATTTCTATTTTGAGGAAGAAGGTACACACAAAGTAGCAATCAACAACGAACCAACGTACTGGACACAGTACAAAGCGGGTCGTCGTAACACAGTAAAATGGATTAAAGCGACTAAAGCTGAGCGTGATGCCTTATTACCTGAAAAATCACGTGACGTGGTAACTCAAGTTGGTTTCACTCGCGCAGAAAGTTACATCACAGTAGGCAAGCCAACGGATTCAGTTTTCAAAATTGAAGGCAAGCTTCTTGAAATGAAGCCTGTTACACACCCTTCAGACATCGTTGAAGGCGAACCGGTGACATTCCAATTCTTCTACAACGGTGAAATCCAGAAAGACGTGAAAGCAGAAATTACTCGTGAAGGTACGCTTTACCGCAATCACCAAGAGCAGATTGATGTAGTGAGCGATGAAAACGGTGAAATCACGTTTACTCCAGACGTAGCGGGTCGTTACGTAATGAAAGCGAACTACAAAGGTGAGTTGGTTGACAACCCACTGGCAGACAAAGCAAGTACGAATGTGCATCTGACGTTCGAAGCATTGCTTCAATAGTCGGTTTTATCGGGAGAAAGCTCCTGATTATTAGATAAAAAAGACAAGGGCTCATTAGAGCCCTTTAACGGTCAGTATACCACTGAAAATTTGTAACGTGGCGAGGGTACGAACGACGAAAATAACAATAAAAGCAAACACCATAATTGCCCCGTGCTTGGCTCTGGGGCTTGGTTTAGCGGCATTACCTGCGCAAGCACACTTTCCATTGATGAGCTGTTGGTTTGAAGGCAAAACGGTTGCCTGTGAGGCGGGTTACTCTGATGGTAGTAAAGCGATAGATTACGCAGTCGCGATGTACGACTACGAAGATAACTTGATAGCGAAAGAGATGACGGATAAACGCTCTATTGTCGAATTTCTAAACCCAAACACTGAGTTTTACCTTGTGTTTGATTCAGGTCACGAGTTTCCTGTTGAAGTCGACGTTGTAGAGATCAAAGAAAAATGATGATTCAAAGTGTACGCGCTGACACAGGCGGAAGAGAGGGCAAGTGGGTTGGCCTAATCATTATATTCATCTTTTGTTTTGCGACGGTTGCTATTCCGTTTAATCAAGCAGAATCTCATATCGAAGTGACCCTTGATCACCAAGTCTTAGTGACTGATGTTGAGCAAGAAAACTTGGCGATGCTGTCAGAACTCCGTTTGGCTCATGAAGAGATTCGAGATCTTCGCATGGACTTAGACGGCGAATGGCCAAGCGTTGTGTCGCTGAAAGACGAATGGGTCGCGCCTTTTGTTGAAGACCAGAGTTGGAAGCGCAAAGGTTCTCATACTTGGTTATTGGACGAGCGTGGTTATTACTTCTCTACGCCAAGTGAATACGCTACACCAAACGAACAAGCTACGCCAAACACTCATGGCTTCGCGGACTCCTTTGTTTTGAACGCGAACAGTGTTTCTCCGGAAATCTGGATTTTCTTTGGTGGTGTCGCAAGCCAACCTACTCAATTTGATGAAAACACATTGGAATCCGCAGGCTGGAAACTGGTGGTGAACGAGTCAGAAGTATCTGAACAACATGACGCTGCTTCTCATTAAGCAATGTTTCAAACTTTAGGTTCTCATCAGCAATATGTTCAAAAAGAAGATGTTCACAAAATCAAAAAGCTTACGGACTAATCAGCTCATTGACCATAAGTTCACAAATAATAAGAGATTTACTATGCGATTCATGACTCTATTGATGTCGTTAATGGCGGTGCTATCGACACCCAATGCATTGGCAAAAGAATACACTATCGACAGCGACAAGTTGACGATAGGTATTACCCTACAGCCTTACTATAGCTACGTAAAAGCAGTGGTAGGTGACAAAGTGAACATCCTTCCTTTGGTTGATGCTGGCTTTAACCCGCATAACTACTTGCCACAACCGAATGACTTGAAGCGATTGAGCCAGATGGATGCAATCGTCGTAAACGGTATTGGCCACGATGACTTCGCATTAAAAGTCATTTCAGCTGCGCAACGTGATGATTTAATGGTTATTGAAGCGAACAAAGAAGTACCTCTACTTCCTGCATTAGGCCAGTCTGTTGGCCAAGGCGCGGTGAACCCACATACGTTTGTTGGACTTTCTACAACAATCCAAAAGGTGTACACCATCGCGAGTGAAGTTTCTAAACTCGATCCAAACAATGCAGCTTTTTATCGTAAGAATGCACGTAAGTACGCCAAGCAATTTCGCTTTATGAAGCGTGATGCGATGTTGTCATTAGGTGAAGTCGATACATCAGGTATGAAAGTGGCGACCACGCACAATGCTTATGGCTATATCCTTCAAGAGTTTGGTGTGGATGTTGCGGCGGTGATTGAGCCTGCACACGGTGTTGAACCAAGTGCGAGCCAACTGCAAGATACGATCGAGAAAATCCGCGCATCAGGCATTGATGTTCTGTTCTACGAGCTAAACATGCCAAACCGCTTTGTTGACACGATTGAAGCAGAAACAGGCGTTCAGCTTTATCGTTTCTCTCACATGACGCACGGTGAGTATCAAGACGATAAGGTAGAAGTTGAGATGAAGAAGAACTTAGAAACGTTAATCGAAGCCATGAAATTTGCTGCGGCTAACCAGACTAAAAGCGGGAAGGCGTAATGCAAGGTCCATCGATTTCAATCAACCAACTCGGTCTGCAATACGACAACAACGTGATTCTTGATGATATCACGCTAGATCTTAAAGCGGGTGAGTGCCATGTGATCATGGGGCCAAACGGCGGTGGCAAAACCTCTTTGCTACGTTCAGTTCTTGGTTTGACGCCTTTCTCTGGGCAAATCAACATTCATTGGCCAGAAAAGCCAAGCATTGGTTACGTTCCTCAGAAAGCGACCTTCGAATCGAGCTTACCTCTGACGGTAATGGATTTCGTCCTGCTTAACCAAACTCGAATTCCACTGTTTTGGCGTCGTAAGTCTAAGCAATTGGATCTTGCATTAGCGCAACTCGACCGTGTGGGAATGGCGACTCGTAGCGACCGCCGTATGGGTCAATTGTCGGGTGGCGAGCAGCAACGTGTGTTGTTTGCTCAAGCCTTATTGGATAACCCAAGCCTATTGGTGTTGGATGAACCTACGACTGGCATGGATGAGCAGGGCGTTCGTTATTTAGAATCGCTAGTTCGTGAATGTGTTGATGAAGGCCGTACGATTCTTGCCGTTCACCATGATGTAACCGCAGTGCGTCGCCTTGAAGCGAATGTACATGTTGTGAATCGATTCTTGGTGGATAGTGGTCCACATGAACAAGTACTACACCCTACTAAAATCGAGCGTCTGTTTCAGCACTATAGCAGTGGATCTGCCATCCCCAAATCGAAGGAGGTTGCGTAATGGAGTGGTTACGACAACTTGCCACTAGTGGCGTTGAAGCGGGTTGGTTATCAGACAGCTTCATGTATGCGTTTATGGTGAACGCACTGGTTGCCGCATTGTTACTTGGCCCGTTATTAGGTGGCCTTGGTACTTTGGTCATTGCAAAGCGTCTGGCATTCTTCTCTGAAGCGGTAGGTCACGCAGCATTAACCGGTATTGCCATTGGTGTTTTGCTTGGTGAGCCACCAGAAAACCCAATTATTGGCTTGTTTAGCTTCTGTATGATCTTCGCTTTGCTTCTTCACTTTGTAAGAAACAGAACCAATGTGCCATACGATACCTTAGTCGGTGTTTTTCTAGCGCTAGCATTGGCAGTAGGTGCGGCATTGCTGATGTACGTGGCGCGTAAGATCAATATCCACATGCTTGAGAACGTGTTATTTGGCTCGATTCTCACGGTAACAGACCAAGATTTAGCAATTCTCGCAGGCAGCTGCGCGCTCATCATTTTGCTCTTGATACCGACGTTCAACCGTATTCTTCTCACTTGTATTAGCCCGGATATTGCCAATGTGCGCGGCTATAACACCAGCTTCTATGACTACCTGTTTGTGATGATGATTACTTTGGTGACGATTGCTGCGGTGAAGATCGTGGGTGCTGTTTTGGTTGGTGCGTTATTATTGATTCCGGGTGCTACGGCGCGATTGTTGACTAAACGCATGGGGAGCTTTGTTTTGCTTTCTGCGTTGCTGGCAACCATTGCATGTTTAGTCGGAACGGTATTACCGATGGAACTTAAACTGCCTGTGCCGTCAGGCGCTTCAATAATCATCGTTTCTGCAACGTTTTTCCTAGCGGCAACGCTATACCGAATTATAAGAAAGGCATAACCATGACTCCTTTGATGAATCGTATTTCAAGCTCAGTAAAAACAGCGGCTCAAGTGGGTGTACTTGGTAGTGTGTTAATGGCTGGATCTGTGGTGTCACTGAACGCTAATGCAGAAGATATCTTAACGAGCACACCTGTGACTTATGCATTGGCAACAGAGCTAACCAAAGGCACTGACATTACCACTGAATACCTACCACCAAAACGTTACGGCATTGATCGCTTACCTAACTGGTTTGGCACTAAGGGTGAAAGCAAGGTGCTTAAGTCAGGAGAGAAGGCGACCGTTGCATTAACACTGTCATCTATTTGGCAAGCGGATCCTACATTTGTATACGCAAGGCAGGGTAACATCCGTTTGGTAGAGGTGGATGCGGCTCAAGCGATTACTCCACGAGCACAAGGTGTCGCTGCGTTGACGTTATCGAGTGGTGATGTGTCTAAGTATGCTTGGTTAAATCCAACCAATCTAACGCGAATGGCCGCTATCGTGGCTGACGACTTTAAGTTATTGTGGCCAGCGCAAGCAGAGACGATTGATCGTAATTTGCAGCGTGTGATGCTTGATGTTCGTGAACTGATTAACAAGCAACAAGCAACAAGCGGTATTATTGGATAACGATGTAGATTCAGTATTGTTGCTTTCAGAAAGCTTGGAAGATTTTGCTTCTGGCAGCCAACTGTTTGTTGAAGAACGTATGTTCAAAGCTGAACTGGAATGGACAGAGCAAGATAAAGCGAAGCTCAAAGCGATGTTTTCAGAAGACGATGCGCTATGGTTAGTGACAGCGAAAAAGCCGACGACTTTGATTAAGTCATTGGTGCCTAATGAGCGAATTCTTGTTGTTGACTCGGTAGACCGCTGGGGAAGAGCAGGGATTAATGCAAAAGCGCCGTTCGCACGCTGGGAAGTTAAACCATTCAAAGGTTAATTGAATCGCTAAGTTGCTAGGTTAATACGGTAGGATCAAAAAAGCAGCCCAAATAGAGGCTGCTTTTTTTGTTCTTGTCTACAGGCTCTGATCTGAGCGCTGAGCAAGAGTATCTAGTGAGTCAAAAGCTTACTCTGCAGCTTTTGTCTCTTCAGTTTCGATACCAGCTTCTACAGATCCTTCTGCTTGTTCTAGAGTGGCTTTCGCTTGCTCTTCAGCTTCCATTTTTGCGCGATCAGCTTTAGAAATATAGCGAGGCTTGTTGCTACCATGCAGTTTAGAATTCGCCTGTTTCTGTCTTTTCTTTAGAATTTGATTGATTTTTTTCTTACGGTTCATTGCTGCATAGCCTTGTATTTAGTTTATGCGGTGGAGGATAATCATTTTAGATCTAGAACTCAACCTGTACGGTCTCTCATTAGGTAATTAATCATGTTCCAACATAACAACATTCTACAAGGCGAACTCGCAACGGAGTACAAAACCGTTATTGCGATGGTACACATCTACTGCAAAGATCACCACGGTGCGGTTCGTCAGAATAACGCGTTATGTGAAGAGTGTGAGCAACTGTTGCGTTATGCAGAGACACGACTTGATAGATGCCCTTATGGCGAAGCAAAGCCGACCTGTAATAAGTGTCCGATTCATTGTTATAAGCCTGACCCGAAAGAGCAGATGCGTTTAGTGATGCGCTATGCAGGGCCAAGAATGCTACTTAAGCATCCGATTTTAGCAATACGACATTTGATTCATGAGAAACGTAAAGTGCCAGAGAAGCCACTGCCGAATGTGTCTAATCGCCATATCCGAATGAACAAGAAGTAACTGGTGCTTTAGATTGGTCGCAGAAGAAACGAAAAAGGTCTGATTGCTCAGACCTTTTGTGTTTCTGCTAACTGCATTATCAGAAGGCATACTTTAAGTATAAAGCTACGCCGCTTGAGGCTCGTCGTAGGTCACTGTGAGATTGTTGATCCAGCGTCGGCTCAAGTAACGGTGCGAGCATATTGCCAGTTTCACCACTTCTTCAACCAACATCAGGCCATAGATGTATTTGAAATCCCATCCAGCGACAAACGCGCCGTAAACACACACTGGAATGCCCACCATCCACATCGCGATGAAATCCATTCGCAAGCAAAAAGCGTTATCACCACCAGCACGAATAATACCGTTAATGATCACCATGTTGAGCATACGAATCACCACTGCAAAACACATGATCATCATTGCTGGCGAAGCAAGCGGGTACAATGCATCTGTAGAAAGGTTTAACCATGATAGTACATGCTCTTTACCCATAAACAGTAGCAAGCCAACGACAGCGCCAAAGCCAACGACGGCTTTAATGAATGTTAGACCCATGCTCATCGCGTCATCAAATTCATCACGGCCCAGCGAATGGCCAAGCAATACTGAACACGCTACGGAGATACCAAAGAAGATCGAGTAACACAGCGATTCGAACGGCGCGAGCATCGAGAACACCGCAAGTTCAGTCGTGCCCATGTGACCAAAGATCATTTGATATGCCATTGTGCCCATTGCCCACAACACGGCATTCATCGTTAGCGGCAACGCAATACGACGGTAAGAAAGCCACAGTGATGGACGGTGTGGTGAGCTTGGGGTGGTTAGCAGCCAGTGTTTACGCACACGCATGTAGCTATACATTAAGCCTACTTGAATCAATCGCGCTAAGGTTGTCGCCAATGCAGCACCTGCAACGCCCATTGCTGGAATGCCGAAAGCCCCTTTAATTAGAACGAAGTTAAGCGCAATGTTGAGTGCAATAGTAATACCACCTAACAATAGTGGAGTTACGGTGTCACCTGATGAGCGCATGCTTGCTTCTACCACTACAACAATGTGAGTTAGAAGTAGAACAGGGAACCCATACCATAGGTAAGTCGCTCCAAGCTCAATCACGGTTTGATCGCTAGTTTGCAACATCATTAAAAACTGAGAACCAAGAGTGATGATTGCTGTAACAGGCAGCAGAACTTTTAAACCAAACACCATCGCGATGGATGATACTGTTCGTGCGCTTTTTCGGTCATTCTTTCCCCAGTATTGAGCGACTAATGTACCGTTTGCTGAGGCCAACCCTGCCATAATCATAATAGCAACGAAGTGCCATTTTGATGCAATTCCCACAGCGGCTGCTGCTTCCATACCAAAATCACTGACCATCAAGACGTCAGCAAGGGCAAGAATAGCAACCAGCGCACTTTGCAAAGCTACAGGTAAACCAAGTTTAACGATACGAGGTAATATGCTCTCTGGCTTGTTATTCATAGATGAGTTAGGGTTGATGTTAGTTGTCATAAGCTCTCCGATTTATGGCAGAACTATAGTGATTTGAGCGAAGTAACAACATGTTTAAAAAACAACAAAACCTGTGCGAATCCGTCATTGATGCCATGGAGCCTAAATCAACGTGGCAAGATGATGTTTTTCTCGCGGAACATTGCAAAGAACGTTTTTTGACCGTTGAAGATATCCCAGAGATGAAAAGCTTTGGTGTCTATATGGGCGGTATGGCAAAACTATACGATGGTTATTGGGTTGAGCGAGAATCCGTTAATGTTCATACGTTGATTTTCACTATGGAAGGTGGCGGCATTCTAACAACCACGACATCAGTACAAGCGATTACACCGTATACGCTGGTGGTTCTTCCTGCCGGAACCCCATTTCGTTTTGAACTCGATCCGCAATATAACTATTGGAAAATGGCGTGGATGTTGACCCCCGATACTAAGCAGTGGCAACACATAGCAAGTTTAGGTCAGGGGATTGTGCCTTTTGGAGAGTGTGAGCAGATCTGGTCATTAATGAACTTGGTTTACTTTGAGATAGGGGGCCGAGCCAGTTACCGTAAGTTACTCTTGAGTGAAATAGTCCGAACGTTGACGGGTTTTGAACCTAAATCAACAAGCACCACCGCTCGTGTTCAAGCGCTCTATAATGAAATTGAAAGTAGTCTGCATCAACCATGGACAGTAGCTGGTATGGCTCAAAGGGTGTTTATCAGCGAAGAGCAGCTTAATCGAGTTACCAAGACGCTCTTCGACCTATCACCACGCAGCAAGTTGATTCAACTAAGAATGGATAAAGCGACCAGTTTGTTAAAATACCAAGATTGGTCGGTGTCGATGATTGCCAACCGCTTGGGTTACAAAGATCCTTATAACTTCTCACATCGCTTTAAAAAGCATTTTGGTTTATCTCCAAGCCAATACCGTAAAAGCCATCGACTTCCCGGGTAGAGTTGGTTGTCCACTAAAAATTCGTTTCTTAGAACAATTCCATAAGATCAATTTTGCAGTAAATGTACGGTATTAAGTGATCTATCAATTTAGTATTTTTGTACCATTCGATAATGTTGGAAATATTTTAAAAGACGACTGCTTATGAAACGTGAGGAATCCATACAAAAAATAGCGGATCACGTAGACGATTTTAAACTTCCGTCTAAGTGGGTTCTGAATAAAAAAGAGTTTCAATCTGATACGAGGATCGTCCGAAAGCAGGAGTGTGGCTCGATAATAGGGACGCTTTCAGAGCCTCATCGTAAGGTTCTTTTTTACTTGTATCAAAATAAAGGACATGTGATCAGTAAGCGAGTTTTGAAGCGTGTAGGTTGGGCGGGTAAAGCCGTGACATCTGCGTCAGTTCTGGTTGCGATCTACGAGATAAGAAGGATCTTAGACTGTCGTTGTATAAAAACGGTTTCCAACGAAGGTTATGTACTGGAGGATTAATTACCCTTTATTGATATCCTGTTCATATATTAATAATAAAAATTTAATCTCTTTACCGTATACGCTGCTTTCATTATCTTCGATTTTAAACGTCCACTTATAAGCGACGTTATACAAAAATGACTGAATTTAACTTTGTTGCTGGCTATATCGTAAGGGAACTGTATAAAAATGGACGCCTATCCTGTAATAGATACTCACCACTCTGAACAGAACGTAATACTTGAACTCAACGGAAAAATAGTTGAACTCGACACCAAACTTATTCGCAATGTTGAAAATGGCTATGTTCTCGCTACCATGCCTTTAGCGTATCGTAAGATCATTCTGTTTATGAATCAAAACCGAGGGAAATTGTTCAGTGTCGGGCAATTGAAGAAGATTGGCTGGGAGAATGGGTCAGTCACTAACTCGTCAGTGATTGTTGCGATATCTGAGATCAGATCACTATTCGGGGATGGCCTAATCATTACCATTACTGGTGAAGGCTACATATTTCAGCCTTAACCTGAAGAACACCTCTATTTCTAGTATTGATGCTTTTTGTCGACTTTTGCTCAGAAGTCATCAAACAAAAAGAGCTCTTCGTTAGACGGAAAGTCATAACGAATAAGGATTAAGGTGTTGCGTAGCCAACACTAAATCCCAAGTGTTGAAC
>NZ_JBFSPI010000022.1:0-62770 GCF_041464685.1 Vibrio sp. 10N.237.312.B06 | reverse complement strand
TGGCTACCGATGTATTGTTGAACGCGAAATGTACAGCAAAGATCAACACGCCCTAAATACACTTAGTGTCAAAGATGCATCGCGACTAACTAATCGCTATTCATCATCTAATCACTATTCAGCAAACAACCTCTATTTACCAACCTATCGCTATTCACTGAAACTAGTTCGCCTGTCTGACATTGATGTCAGTATTCGCTCAGTATCTAAAATGGAAGTCCAGTTTAACAACTGCTTGTCGTTTGCAATGACATAGTCAGTCAATTGTTGAGTAATCGTGTCTCTCAGTTGGTCGCCTTGCCAAGGTTTTGAAATATAGAAATCAAGTGCTGCGTTGTTAATGGCCGTGACGGTATCTTCTAGCCCAGCTTGCCCGGTGAGCAACAGCTTACGCGTTGGTTTAGTCGCGTCGTGTTGGTTGAGTTCGATCAGAAAATCGATGCCGGTCTTTTCTGGCATGATGTGGTCGCACAAGATTAAAGCGAGCTTAATACCATCTTGTCCCATTTCTTTGATGACTTGCTTGGCTTCATCGACAGACTCAGCACCTTCAACCAGAAAGTTCTCTTCAAATATCGCCAAGTCCTGAAGGACACTATTGAGAACTTCAGGTTCATCATCAACACATAAAATTAGGTACTTATTCATGAGGTGCTCCTTCTTGTTTGAATGGAAGCCACACTTGCATGTTTGTATGACTGCCTACCTCTGACTCCACCAAAATAAACCCTTGATGAGCCGAAACAATTTGTTGAGAAATGGATAACCCAATCCCTAAACCAAAGTTGCCTTCTTTTTTGGTCGTGAAATTTGGGTAGAAAATGGTGTTGATGTCTTCTTTGGCAATGCCGTGGCCAGTATCGGAGATTTGCACCACAAGAAACGCGTCGTCGCCTTTTGTCTGTTGAGAGGTAGTAATGGACACTCTCCCTCGTTCAGAAAGGGCATCGAGTGCATTGGAGATAAGGTTGGTCCATACTTGTTGTAGCGAGAGCGACTGGCACAATAAAGGCGGTAAGTCGGTGTCGTAATGCTTTTCGAGTTGGTGATGTTTAAGCCTGTTTTCGAAGATCACTAAGGTATCTTCAAGCCCTTCGTGTATATCTGTGTAGTGGCGAACTTCTTCATCTTCTCTAGCATAGCTTTTTAGGCTTTTGACCATATCGGCAATACGCTTGCTGCACACTTGAATTGAGCGGATAGAGTTTCCAACATAGTGGTAATGTTCTAAGTCATTGAGCAGCTCTTTGCCTGCGACAGGGGACTCTTTTAATGTGTCTAAAACCTTAGAGTCTTGGCTTAGGTTTAGTCTCACGGCTTTTTTTGCTAAAGCACGGTCATCAATCGTCGACGTAAGATGCTTTACGAGCAGTCTTTCTTGAGCCGTCGATAGTGGCTTAGCTAACTTTGAATGTGCCAGTACGTCAGTCCCTTTATTGGACTCTGGAACGGATAGGTTTGCCAATATCTGGTCGAGATGTTCTGACAGAGTTTCGATGCTTCTTAATATGGCTGCAATCGGGTTATTTAGCTCATGTGCGACTCCCGCGACTAGCTGCCCAAGCATCGCCATTTTCTCTTTTTCGATCAGTTGTTGATGGGCTGATTCTAACGATTCCAGTGTTTGCTGGAGTTTGATCTTATTGGTGATGCTGCGTTGCAAACGTCTATTGAAATGACGAAGCAATAGATTGGTAAATAAAGGCAGCAGGGTATTGTTTGAATGCATCACCTGAGCAAAGCTATCTTTATCCAGCTTGATAACGCGTGTTTGCGTTAGGGTGATCGCGGTAGAAAACGAAGGCTCACCTGTCACAAATGACATCCCGCCGACAATGTTCCCCTTGGAGTGACGTACCACTTCCCGTTGTTGCCCAAGTTCATCTTTCTTATAAAGAGCCGCTTCACCCTCAATGATCAGCCATAAAAAGCGATTGTCTTCGCCTTCCACAGTGAGCAAATGCTCGGGGGAATAGTCACGAATGGCCTTGGTTTTATCATCTTTTGAAAACACTTCTTGTAAGGCACTGACGACACGCTCTGCAAGGGCGTTATCCGAAAGCTGGTGGTAATCGTGAATGAAACCCGATTGGAAAGAGTGAATCTTTTGTTCAATGTGCGCTCTGAGTAAGCGCTGCTGGTCGAGTGCGTCGCTGTAAGACAACAGGTTTTCTGAGTCGTATTGGATAACAAAAGAAGTCAGCTCTTTTTGCGCTGATTTGAATAGAACCTGATCTTGAACCGGCTTGGTTAGACAGTGGTTGAGCCTGCCTTCATTTACAGCGGTTAGAATGGATTGAATGTCTGACGAAGCGCTGACTAATATCGTTCTTGCGGTATTACTATGGGGCAGCTGTTCGAGTTCAATCAGAAATTGCACGCCATTAAATTCAGAATGATGATGAGTGATCACCAAGGCTACGGTTTGGTTGTGATCATGAATATCTTCTAATGCGTGATGTGCGTCTTCTATGTTCTCGGCAGTATAAATATCGAATACAGAAGCCAACGGAGCCAGCTCCGAACGTATTCTTTCAATGCTAACCGGATTATTGTCCAAACAGATAACAGCGTATTGATTCACAGCTCAACCTTAATAGTAGCGACGTCTCAAGCCTAGCAAGAATCGCCTAATAAGGATGAGAGCTAGCCGCTAATTTATTGAGGCAATCGAAGTATCGAGCAATAGACTGATTTAACTCAATGTTTCTTGTTTGCTACTGATGGGTTAGACTAAAAAAAACAGACACGTGTAGAAAGAGAACTCATGGAACAGTTAAGAAAAATTGGTGCAATTGGCGGCGCAATCTCATTGGCACTTTGTTGGCCACTAGCGGTTGGCCAAATTGGACAAAATGCTATTACCGATGGCGTTGCAAAGCTTAACAATTCAAGCATTCAAGCTGAGATCGTGGAATACGATAGAGGTTACTTGTCTTCCAACGTAACCACTCGTTTAACTGTTACGGATGAAAACCTGAAAGAGCAACTTGCGATTGATGGGCTACCGAGTGAGTTTGTCATCAATAGTGCGGTTAGCCATGGTTTGGTGAGCCTAAATGCACTGTCGACGTTTGAGAATACCGATATTCTGCCTTTAACTCTGACGACTAGTACTGAGCTAAACGGCAACACTGACTTTAACTTCGAGTTAAGCCAGTTCAATCATCAAGGTTCTGATGAGAATGGTACGTCGGTATCGATCACTAAATCGAATCTTTCTGGCCATGCGACTGTTTTAGGCCAAGTTGATTACGAGCTTTCAATCCCTTCAGTTCAAATTGATTTTGAAACCGGTGAAGAGGTAACGCTGTCTAATCTGAAAGGTGTGGGTTCAGGCCAACAAGCGAAAGGCTACTGGTTAGGTACTCAGAATTTTACTATCGATAGCTTCTTGGTTTCAGACTCTGCAATGCAGCCTTTCATGACCATTGAAAACTCTAAGTACGATTTTGAATCACATCTAGATGAAGCTACTAAGCGTCTGCGCAGCAACCTCAAGTTGGATATCGCAAACATCGAGACCAATGAAGGCCAGTTGAACAACCTAAACGTCGATTTTGAAATGTCGAAGCTGGATAGCGAGTCGTTTGAGAAAATCTTTGAGATTTACCAATCTAATCCTGTGATGACGCAAGAAGACGTTGCAGAGATCATTCCATTTATCGATATCCTGTTTACTAAAGGTTTCGACCTTTCAATGAACAACATGTCACTAGAGCTAGGTAAAGGACAGTTCGAATCTAAGTGGTTGGTGAGCGTACCGGAAGGGACAGAAAACATCAGCAGCAACCCTTCGATGATCATGCCGGCATTAACGGGTAACGTTCACTCTAGCTTCTCAAATGAGCTTGTTGAAGAGTACCCATTCATCCGTGAAGGTATCGATGAATTGCTTGTGATGGAAATGATCAAGGAAACAGAAAGTGGTTATGAAATCAGCGCTGACTTAGAAAATGGAAACCTAGTGTTCGAAAATGGACAAGAAATTCCATTAATCGCTCTACTTATGCCGGTTTTTGTTCAATAAACAGAACAGGCTTGAATACTGATAGGGTGATTTAGCAGGTTAAGCTTAAACATTTTATACGGTACAAAACAAAAGAGGTCTTAAGACCTCTTTTGTTGTTTTTATGTTGGGTAAAACATGGTATTACTTGCGTAGTTATTATTTAGCAGGAGCAATCATCCCCATGGAACTTACATTAGATAACGTATTCAACTTCAGTGCTGGCCCAGCTGCACTGCCTAAACCGGTAATGAAACAAGCGCAGGCGGACTTTATTGATTGGAATGGTTTAGGGACTTCCGTGATGGAAATCAGCCATCGCAGCAAGGAATTTATTCAAGTTGCTGACGAGTCCGAACAGGACCTACGTGATCTTCTGAACATCCCAGACAACTACAAAGTTCTTTTCTGTCAGGGGGGCGCTCGTGCTCAATTCGCTGCTGTTCCTCTAAACCTTTTAGGTGACGCGACGAAAGCGACTTACATTGATGCGGGTTACTGGGCAGAAAGTGCAGTGACTGAAGCGAGCAAATATTGCGAAATCGATGTATTCAACGCGAAGACGTCAATTGATGGCAAAGCAGCGGTTGTTCCAGCTAAAGATTGGAAAATCGACCCGGAAGCGGCGTATGTACATTTCTGTCCGAACGAAACCATCGATGGTATTGAAATCAGCGAACTTCCTCAAACGGATAAGCCAATCGTAGCGGACATGTCATCTAACATTCTGTCTCGTAAGATTGACGTGTCTCAGTACGGTGTTATCTACGCGGGCGCACAAAAGAATATTGGCCCAGCCGGTATCTGCATTGCAATCGTACGTGATGATCTACTCGAACTCGCAAACGACGTGTTGCCGAGTATTCTGAACTACAAAGTACTTGCTGAAAAAGACTCAATGTTCAACACACCACCAACGTACGCTTGGTACCTATCAGGCCTTGTGTTCAAGTGGCTGAAAGCTCAAGGTGGCGTTGAAGCGATGGAGTTGGTGAATAAAGAGAAAGCAGCGTTGCTTTACGGTGCAATTGATAGCTCAGCTTTCTACAAAAACGATGTTCACACTGCAAACCGTTCTAGAATGAACGTGCCGTTCCAACTGGCGAAACCTGAGTTAGATGGCAAGTTCCTAGAATTGGCTGATGCCGCAGGTCTGAAATCGCTAAAAGGTCATAGAGCAGTAGGTGGAATGAGAGCTTCACTTTACAACGCAATGTCTCTGGAAGGCGTTCAAGCACTGGTTAGCTTCATGAAAGATTTCGAAGAGAAGTACGCTTAATTAAGGCGTATTTCACAATAAGAGGAGCGAAAGCTCCTCTTTTTTTACTTGCTGAAAAGGAAGGGTATGAAGAAGTTAGGTACAGTAAACAGTGTTTTGGGCGGTAAGGTTGTTGCTTTTGCTCACGGTACACAGAGTGCTATCAATAAGCAGGTTTTATCTGAGCGCCAATACACCACTGAGCTTGGATTTATTAACGATGAGCAAGGCGACCCTCGCTTTCATGGTGGTATTCGGAAAGCCCTTCATATCTACCCAAGCGAGCACTACTTAATTTGGCAGGAGGAGTTGGGCGACAAAGCAATCTTCCAATCTGAAGGTGCATTTGGTGAGAACATAAGTTCAAGTGGGGTGACTGAAGCTTCCATTTGTTTAAAAGATAAGATTCGAATTGGTTCAACCTTGCTGGAAGTTTCACAAGGTCGTATGCCTTGTTGGAAGCTCAATGTACGATTCGATCAAAATGATATGGCGAAAAGGCTACAAGACACCCTTCGAACTGGCTGGTACTTCCGTGTTTTGGAAGAGGGTGATATCGGCTCCGGCGACGAGATTATCCTGTGTGAAAGACCTTACCCAGAATGGCCGTTAAGCCGGGTTATGGGTGCGGTGTTCACGGGTTGTTTGGATAAACAAGAGCTTAGAGAATTGGCGGAGCTGCCTCTAGTGGAATCTTGGGGCTCGCTCGTAGAACGTCGACTTCAAACTGGCGAAGTTGAAGGTTGGGAAATGAGATTGGTTGGCCCGACAGCCGAGTAGACTTTCTATTCATGCTTAAAAGACAATCATGCGCAAAACAAAACGCTCACTATCTAGAAGATGTGAGCGTTTTTAGTTCTGAGGTGAGCACTTATTAGTCAGTAACTAACAGCGACTAGTTTATCTAGCTATAACCAGAAATCTTTAACAGGCATATCAGGGCTAAAATGGTGCGCAATCTGTGCTTGTAGAAGCTCCGCTGTCGCAATCGCATCAGTTAACGCATGATGCGGAGTATAGTCAGGCAAGTGGTATCTACGACGGCTCTGACCAAGCCTTACTGACGCAGGCTTCTTACCTTTTAGCTTATTCCATAGACCGCCGGCCAGTTTGTTTTGGATTTGAGATTCAATCTCGAGCGTGTCGAGGACTGGAAACTCAATTCCTTCACCTAATCTGACCTTCAACGCGTTATCCAAGAAATCACGCTCGATGCGGCGATAATGAACGACTGGGATATGGCCGCCCATTGATTCTAAGATCTCATCTAATACTTCACTTAAGTCTGGCGCATCAATGATGTCGTTGTGAGTGATGCCATGGATAACAACCGAGTCTTCTTCCAATTTCTGCTTTGGTCTCAGGGTCCAGTGCTTGGCTTGTCTTAGGTAGATTCGATTTAGCGTAAACGGAACTAGACCAATGGTAATGATGCCATCTTTGTTTGGGTTTAAACCCGTTGTCTCAAAGTCGACAGCTAAGAAAGTCACTTCTGATAATGGCGTATCAGGTGCAGGAAGAGGCTGGCTATAAAATTGCTTCAAGCGTTCATCTCTCGCTCGTTCGAGCTTCTGAGCAAACTTAAATGGCCAATCAACCGCTGGGGATCTGAATAGTTTGTTCATAGCGCCTACTTAAACTTATTGCTGGCTTGATAACGGAACTTAAGAAAGTTCTGTGCATTGCTTAATATTTGGAATGCATCCTTTAGATTACGTCGCTCGAAGTCAGAAAGGTTCTCTGGTTCGATGTTGTTATCCGGTTCGATGTTGTTGTCGACATCGTGTGCTTGGTGGCGAATACGAACTAAAGAGATAAATTCCATCGCATCTTTCAAGTCTTGAGCTCGACCTTTTGGCAAAATACCTGCGTCGATAATGTCATCTAAACGTTCGAATGAGTTCTTAGAGCGAGATGCGACTGCTAAAGAGTGAACACGGATTAGATCGGCAAGTGGTGCGGTACCACGACGTTTAAGATTGATCGAGTTGTTATGACGACCATCTTTCTCCATTACGAAATCTTTAAAGAAACCCAGAGGCGGTGTTCGGTTGAGTGCGTTACGAGCAAGACACGCCAAGAAACGGTTGTTCTTACGCGCACGTCTTACAATAAAACTATTTAACTGTTCTGCCCATTTTAAGCGGCCATAAACACCATCTAAATCAAAGAAGATAGAGGCGTTCAGTAGTGCTTTCGGGTTTGGATCATCAATCCAATCAGCGAAGCATTCTTCCCATTGTCGACGTGTCATACGCCAAGTTGGGTTAGTGGCCATGATGTCACCGGTACAGTACACATAGCCACATTGGTCTAAGCCATCACAAATGAAGGTCGACAGCTCTTCAAAGTACTTACCGTGCTTTTTCTCATCGTAGGTATCATCAAGAATAATGGCGTTATCTTGGTCAGTAACGAGCAGCTGCTCATCACGCCCCATCGAGCCGAGCGCGAGGAAACAATAAGGGATCGGCGCTTTACCGAGTTTATCTTCGGCTAGTTCAATAATTCGTTGTTTAAAGCTACGGCCAATTACCGACATTGCGGTACCCACCATGTGGGCGTTGGCGTCTTCGTTAACCAAGCGCACAAAGCTGTCTTTTACTTGCTCAGAAAGGACTTTAAGATCTTCGATGCTTTGCTGTTGGAAGATGCTGCTTACCAATAACAGCGAGTTTTGAGACTCGTAACGTACAATATCGGTCGCTTCAATAATACCAATAGGCTTCTTATCTTTTAGTACTGGTAGGTGATGCACGTTGTAGCGAAGCATGGTCATCATGGCTTCGTAGACATAGGCATTATGATCGAGCGAGATAACCTCTGCTGTCATTACACTTGATACTTCATCCGATGGATCGAGTCCTTCTGCTAAAACTCGGGTACACAGATCACGGTCGGTAATGATGCCAATAACGGGCGTCGAATCGTCTTCATCATCTTCAACAATATCCGGGTCGATGATCAGCAAAGATGAAACATTATCGTGTGCCATCATGGTAGCAGCTTGTTGGATGGTTCGTGTTTTTTCGATCATTGGCGCTTCGCTAGTCAGCAGCGTCTTTACCTTTGACGTGGTTAGATCGTTAGCGTCGTTGCTGTCTGAGTTAGCCTGACGCAGTCGCGCATTATCTTCTACTTCGACAAAGTCAGCGAATGAATCATAGTTGTCGTAGAGTTCTTGGAAAATAGGTTCAGGGATACAGTAGAGTAGGGTGTCTTCTGTTGCTTTTACCGGGAAGCGAACTTTATTGTTGGTGAGTAGCCCCATTTGGCCAAATAAGTGTCCCTCATCCAGCCGGTTATAGAGCTCACCTTTACGACGATAGACTTCTACTTCGCCGCTTCGAACAATGTAAAGGTCGTTAATCTGATCACCAAAGTGAATGATAGGGGTATCTTGGCGGTAATAAGAAATTTCGACGCTACTGGTCACTTTCGCCAACATCTCCTCTGGGAGTTCTGTGAAAGGGGGGTATTGTGCCAGAAAGTTTTGAATCTCTAATAACTCAGCATCCATAATGATCATCCATTGGTTTGTATGATTTCATGGTACAACATTTGATAATATTTTGCCGTCACAAATCAATCTGTGAGCTAAAACCTTTTTAAAGTCTTAGGGATAGACTAATCTTTCAAATAATAGGGTGACAGTTAAAGGATGATAGGAATGCCGAAGTGGAAACTTAGTTTAGTGTCTGCAATTTTTATGTTTTCTTCAAGTTCGTGGGCCGAAACTCACCGTGTGGATATTCTGGATTATGACCATATATACGCCACCGCTCATTCGGGAAGTTTGAATGAAGATGCAGGCAGCAATAACAATGCATCATCTTATGGATTAGGTATTAGCTATGCGATAACGGATGATTGGCTATTGTTGGGTGACTACAGTGCTCGTTTCATTCACCCAGATGAATCAACAACTCGAATGGATACCCTTATGCCGGGCATTGGGTACCGTTACAGTATTAAGCGAGATCTAGATATAGTGGCTTACTACCTGCTTGGTATTACTAAGGGGGAAGTCGAAGATAATGGAACTAACATTACTCGCTCGTCAGACACGGAGTTTATCCAAGGGATAAAAGCCGAACTCAACTATGGCTTTGCGAAACGTTGGATTGCTAACGGTAGTGTGCAAGTGAACCGAAGTGACTTGTTTGATGAAGAAATTTACCACGTGGGTTTACGTTATCTCGTGACCAACAAGTTTGCGATTGGTGGCTCTTATCAACACAGAAATGGCGAAGGTAAGATTCGTAGTGAACGCACTAACGAGCTAGGTGTAGAGTTCTTCCTAGAGTATTAGTTAGCGATATATAGACTAAGCGTCTTAAAAACTGACATATAAAGGAGACAGACACAAAAAAGCCAGCTTAATAGCTGGCTTTTGCATATCTATTGGTCTGCAAGTGCAGGTTTCTTTTTCGATTAAAGAACCGCAGCGATACCTTTACATAGAGGACCCATATTTGACTTCGTCATGCCCGCTACGCTGATACGGCCAGAACCGACAATGTAGATAGCGAATTCGTCTTTCAGGCGAGTTACTTGCTCTTTGCTTAAACCAGAGAAAGAGAACATGCCGTTTTGGCGCTCGATGAATGTGAAGTCTGCATCAACACCTTCAGATTTCAGTGTCGTTACGAATAGCTCGCGCATCTCTTGGATACGGTCACGCATTTCTGCTACTTCTGCTTCCCATTCAGCACGTAGATCAGCATCACCAAGGATGTGAGTAACGACAGCACTGCCGTGCGCTGGTGGGTTAGAGTAGATAGAGCGGATGATGCTCTTAACTTGAGAGAACGCTGTTGTTGCTACGTCTGCAGATTCTGCAACCAGAGTGAATGCACCCACACGCTCG
Source organism: Vibrio sp. 10N.237.312.B06 (assembly GCF_041464685.1). Classification (NCBI taxonomy): domain Bacteria; kingdom Pseudomonadati; phylum Pseudomonadota; class Gammaproteobacteria; order Vibrionales; family Vibrionaceae; genus Vibrio; species Vibrio sp. 10N.237.312.B06. Next base: position 52,633 of record NZ_JBFSPI010000022.1, on the reverse strand, counting down.
TTGTACAAGCCGAAGTTCTTAGAGAACGAGCTAGCAACAAGAATCTCTTTGTTGTATTGAGCAAAAATGCGCAGGCCAGCTGCATCTTCTTCAACACCTTTAGCAAAACCTTGGTAGGCAAAATCGAATAGAGGAAGCAGTTTCTTCTCAGCAACTAGCTTAGCAAGTACTTCCCACTCTTCAGTTGTTGGGTCGATGCCTGTTGGGTTATGACAGCAGCCGTGAAGAAGAACGATGTCGCCTTCAGAAGCTTTCTCTAGGTCAGCAACCATGCCTGCGAAGTCTTTGTCTTTTGTTTCAGCGTTGTAGTAGCTGTATTGAGCTGTTTCGATACCCGCAGCAGCGAAAACGCCGTTGTGGTTTGCCCAAGTTGGGTTACTGACCCAGATTTTAGCATCGCCTAGTTGGCGCTTAATGAATTCGCCAGCAACGCGAAGTGCACCAGTACCACCAGGAGCTTGTGCAGTTTTCGCGCGTTGAGACGTTACGATCTCTGCGTCTGAACCGAAAAGAAGCTTCTGAACCGCTAGGCCGTACTCAGCTGTACCTTCAATTGTCAGGTAAGATTTGGTTTTTTCGCTTTCAAGAAGTGCAGCTTCTGCTTTCTTTACTGTTTTAAGTACAGGTGTTTGACCAGCTTCATTTTTGTAGATGCCAACACCAAGGTTAATTTTCTCTTCACGAGAGTCTTTTTTAAATTCTTCAGTAAGGCCGAGAATAGGATCGGCGGGAGCTGCTAACACTTTTTCAAACATAATCTTCATCCATGTCAATTGAGAGGGAGGTAATAATAACTCCGGTATTTATACCTTTCATACAAGGTTGTTACAACTCAAAACCTAGAATTTATTAAAACGATTTATAACCAACAGCTTCGAAAATTTGATTTATGGAATTTTTCGGCATTTCCATTTGAAATGACTGTGCGTCGATGCGGTTTTGTTTAACGTAATTCATTGCTAACAATGTTGTTTTTGTTCATGTTTAGGGCGGTAAACATGAAGGAACTCTTTAGAATGAAGAAAACACTGAGTCTGTTTTTCGTGGCTTTAGCAGTGGTCACTGCTGGGGGCTGTAAAGATAGCAAAAATGAAGGCCATAAACCTATGGTCTATAAGCCAACGAAAGCATCACCGTCAGAGCTTTCTGTTGAAATTATTGTTAATGGAAAAAAGCGTACGTTAGAGCTGAATCGTTACTCTATTCGTGAGCCCGATATGAAAGTATATCTATGGGATCATCGTATTAACGGGAACGCCCCTTCGAGTACTATTAAAACTCCGGACATTCGTGTTTACCGAGGCGTTGATACGAGTGATGAGAATACTCAAGTTATAGCGGCTCTTACCACTAAAAATAAATTATATGTAACTGCTTTTCGTGGTAGCCACCGAGTTTGGTCGATCAAGGATGCAGCGGTAACTGGTGGTAAATCAGCGGGTACTATCCAACCGCTGAAGTCTAGCTTTTCTTCTGTGTCTCGACAAAACAGTATATTAGATGCGGTTCAGAAGTCGATTAAGCCAATAGACAAAAATCCGGATAACCCAGTTTCGGGTCTAGACAATATCTTACCAACAAATATGTCAGACATTAAACTGAGTAAGATAAATGCATTTGTTCAAATTAGTTACCAGACTTTTAAAGAGCAAGCTGACGGTAACTTTGATGATGCTATGGTTTTAGCTGATTACTACATAAACTTAGTGGACTATGTGTATAGTCGTGATGCGTTAATTCGATTCTCTATGCAAGATGTTCTTATTGAAACATGGGGGCATTTAAGGAGTCACTACAATAACTGTATAAAGAGTAGCAGTCACGATAGATGTAAAGACTGGGGTTACCAAAATGAGAATACCTCAATTAAAAACGCAACACGACGTTGGGTGGATGCCCAAAGAAAAACGCGCCATTGGGATGTTCGACATCGCATGATTGATTTGGTAGGCAGTGGGGTTGTTGGTGTGAACTGGGGATCTTATGTTCGCTCGATGGGTCAATTGATTCAAGCGGATGGTGTTGTTTTACACGAAACCTCACACTATTTAGGTACGGGGCACCATACTGGTGGCGAGGAAGAAACCTCACAAGGTGGTGAAGCGCACGTGGGAGATATTGGTTTTGTCGGTTACAAAAACCGTGTAGCCAGACGAGCGATTGTTGGCCCTGCTGATTACCCGTTACCCCCATCGGCTAAAATTGATCACTTTGGTGTGTTGCGTGATACAGCGAAAACATTAGATGTGTTGAAAAATGACTTTGATGCAAATGGTGATTCGATATCGATAAATAAAGTGGACTCGCTTACCGTTCAAGGCGGTCAAGTTAAGATCGTCGGAGATAAACTGGTCTATACCCCACCGAAAGGGTTTGTGGGAGAAGATTCGTTCTTTTATCAAATCACTGACTCAACTAAGCATCATGGAAAACAATTGTATGATCGTGAAGAGGTTCATTTAAGAGTAACAAGCCCTGGTTTGTACGCTAGATTCGGATTTGAAAGCGCGATTGAAGATTTTTGGATTCCTAATGAACAGACCGGACTAGCAAGTCAGCTTCATGTTAGTCGTGATTGGCGTTCAGGGAAGGATGTTTGGGTTGATTACTCACAATCAGTGACTAACGATTCCTATGGAAAGACATTAACGCTGGGCGCTCATGAAGCGGTAAGGTCAATCAAAAGCAAATACGATGTACCTGAGTCGTTTAAATATAATACTCATTACGGTCATGCATTTGATCTCGGTGATGATAGCTTCACGGTTTCATTGAAAGTGAAAGTTGGAACTAGACTTCCTCATGACATTAATTTGGTTAACCGTGGAATGGAGAGAGAAGGCTACCACTTACGACTACTGAAAGATGGAAAACTAAAGTGGTACATGAAGTCTCGTCAATACGCTATGCATAAAGGCGGTACTGATTACCGCATTGTAACAATGACGACGGAGTCACCTTTACCTGCTGATAGCGCATGGCATGCAATTGCTGTGCGAGTTGACCGAACAACGAATCAAGCAAGCTTATGGGTTGATGGGGTTAAACAGTCGCTTGTCGATGAAGCGCAAAATGAGGTTAATTTTCCTAAAGGTTATGCTGGTTTATGGGGCGGAGGTAGCCGAAGAGCGTCAAGTATCAGTCAAGGTTTGACTATCGGGCAAGCATGGTGGGATACGGACGAAGTACACAAGCAGGAGTTACAAAAAAGCCAGAGCCGCTATTTGCGTATCGATAACGTAGAGTTGAGGTCATTTGCACTTACAGATGATCAGATATCAAAATTGACCAACAACAATTATGTGTATCCTTATGCACCGCGTCCATATAATGGTGAAGGCATTGCTTTCTCAGGAAGCAAAACACTGAGCTGGAAATTGTCTAAGTCATCGGCTTACAAGTTAATGATTAGCCGTGATGGAAAGTCTTGGTCTACTGAAAAAATTGGTAATGGTAGTTCGGGTTCACATACTGTCGCGCTCAATGCCTCCGATGAGGCGCTTTATTGGCGTGTCGACGTGAACGGTTCTGTCGGCGAAGTGTGGTCGGTTCGAAATAATCTAGTTAATGGTCGTCAAGAAGTCGCATTCAGTCACTCTGAAATTAGTAACGGTGCCGCAATACCTGATTGTGAAGTCAAATCAGGTGTAACCTGCTTATTTGGTTGGCCAGCAACGCAAAATGGTTATAACGACTTATATGGTAATACTTGGACAATTGACAACGGCGGGACTACTAACTGGGAAGGCCATATATATCTTGGTGGTAAACAAAAAACGTTGAGCTTACAAGTTGATACTCCAACCGGTGAGTGGTCTGGTGTTCGTTTTCGAGCAGCTGCGGCGGGCAAAGGTTGGACCGGTGCGGACGATTACCCTTCAGGTACACTGAAGCTGTATGCAAATGGGAAGGAAGTATGGAAAGCTTATAATATCGGTGATGAGGTTTGGACTAAAGCAGGTACAGAGTGGGCGTCACTCCCCTCTATCGGTACCTATGCAGTAAGTGTACCTCGTAAAGTGAAATCTGATATGTATGGCGTTCACTTTATTGATCTCCCTGCAAATGTCACACAGCTCAAATGGGAATATGAAAGCTCACGCTTAGATAGCAAAGGAATGACCCCCGGAGCCGTTATAGGAGGCGTACAACTAATAAGGTAGTACTTTTCTTTTAAACTTTAATAGCCCAGCGTATTTGTACGCTGGGCTTTTTTATTTACATAGTTAAATCACGCTCCCTTTTGAAAGACAGTCCTTTGATAGGCTGTACGTTGGCGTTGTTTTGTTCAACGTAATTCATTGCTATTACTATGGTTTTTATTCATCTTTAGACTGGTCGATATAAGGGAACCACATAGAATGAATAAAATACTGAGTCTATGTTTTGTGGTACTAGCGGTAGTCATGGCTGGTGGGTGCAAAGATAGCAAAAACGAAGGCCATAAACCTATGGTCTACAACCCTACGAAAGCATCACCCCCAGATCTTTCAGTGGCAATTACGGTTAATGGTAAAAAGCGTACGTTAGAGCTCCATCGTTACTCGATCAGAGAGCCCGATATGAAAGTATATCTTTGGGATCACCGTATTAATGGGAATGCACCATCCAGTACTATTAATACGCCAGCGATTCGTGTTTATCGTGGTGTTGATACCAGTGATGAGAATACGCAAGTTATTGCCGCACTGACCAGTAAAAATAAACTCTATGTGACAGCGTTCCGTGGTAGTCAAAGAGTATGGACAATTGAAAAAGCGGACATCATAAGCGGTCTTTCCGCTAAGAAGCTAACAGCAACAGCTCAAAACTTAGCTTCGGTTACGCCGCAGTCTGCAATTTTAGACAACATGCAAAAAGCAATTAAAACCGTAGATGAGCACCCGAGTGCACCAACATCGGGTTTAGATAACTTAATTGCTAAAGACAGAACGCAAGTTCAGCTGCACAAAGTAAAAGTGGCAGTTCATGTCTCTTACCAAGCGTTTGTTCAAGAAGCGGATAGCAACTTGGATGATGCGATGGTGCTCGTCGACTACTACATTAACTTGGTTGATTATGTTTTGAGTCGAGATGCTTTGTTACGTTTCTCTGTCAATGATGTGTTGATAGAAACTTGGGGCTATCTGGACGACCATTACCAAACTTGTAAAAAAAGCGCTTCTCATGACGCTTGTAAGACTTGGGGGTACCAACACGAGAATGAACCCATTAGAGTCGCTGCTATAAAATGGTGGGATGAACAAAGAAAAACGCGAGGTTGGGACCTTAAACATAGAATGTTGTGGCTGAAAGGTAACTGGATTCTAGGTGTAAACTTCGGAAGTATTGTTCGCTCTCCAGGTGACATCATTGGTGCTGATGGCGTTGTATTGCATGAAACCGCGCACTACTTAGGCACAGGGCATAGTACTTCTGCTGAAGGCCACGGAATTCAAGGTGGTGAAGCGCACGTTGACGATATCAATTTCAATATTTATAAAAATAACCGTCTAAGAAGAAATCTTGTTGGACCTGCGGATTACCCTCTGCCTCCTTCGGCTAAAATTGACCACTTTAGTGTAAAACGTGATAGCACGACGGCATTAGATGTCATGAAAAATGACGTAGATGCTAATGGCGATAAGATTTCTATCCACAACGTTGATAAATACTCGGCACAAGGTGCTGAGCTCAGTATCACAAATGGGAAAGTCACCTATAAAGCACCAAAAGGCTTTATTGGTGAGGATGAGTTCCACTACATCATTACTGATGGCAAGAAACTGTTCGATCGTGACGTTGTTCATGTCAAGGTTACGACTCCAGATCTATATGCTCGTTTCGATTTTGAAGACGCACCTGTTGATGACTTATGGATGGTGAACGCTCAAACAGGATTGGCAGGACAAGTTGCTGTTGTAAAAGAGTCGAGTAAGCAGGAAGTTTCTGAAGTTTGGGTTAACCAAGGTTACGCGAATTCGAAAACACTAAAACTAGGTGCTTACGAGTCAGTAAAATCTAACTTACTAGAGAACGATGTTCAGGAATCTTATAAGTATAAGTTCCACTACGGACATGATTTCGATTTCGGTGAAGACGATTTTACTTTGTCACTCAAAGTGAAACCTAAAGTCAAGCTAGAACATCCAATTGATCTCGTTAGTAAGGGCATTTGGGTTGATGGGTTCCAACTTAAGTTAACGAACGAAGGAACACTAGAGTGGTTCATGATTTCGCGTCAACTTGCTGCTTATGCGGGTGGAAGTGACCTTAGAAAGGTGTCTGTTACAACCAAAGAGGCACTTAACCTCAGTCAATGGAATACTGTCGCAGTGCGTGTTGATCGTACCACTCAAAAAGTTTCTATTTGGGTTAATGGAAAGCAAGCTACGCTAGTTAACAACTACAGTCGCAGTAAAGAAGAAAGCGATGATATGGAGTTGGCTGATGGTTATGCGGGTGTTTGGGGGGCGGGTAGCCGTTTGTCTGCGGGCACAAGCCAAGGGTTGATCATTTCTAAGCCTTGGATGGATGCAGGCAAAGATGCTACAGCTAATATAAAGTCTGAGCAAAAAGCAGGTAATATCTTGGTTGATAATATCGAGATGCGCTCATTTGCTTTGTCTGATGGTGACATGGTGGCGCTTGCTAATGATAGCTTAAAGTATGCGTATACACCGCGACCATATAATGGACAATCGTTCCCATTCAAGGGTAACCATAAGTTCACTTGGAAAGTATCTAAATCAAGTGCTTACAAAGTGTATACCAGTACAGATAATAGCACTTGGTTAGAAGTTCAATCAGGTGCTAGTTCTGCTGCTTCAGGTTCGCACACTGTCAATCTAGACCCAGCAAGCGATGTTTTATATTGGCGCATTGATTTTGATGGTAAAACCGGAAAAGTATGGTCTGTTCGTAACTCACTCAAAACGGGTATTCAGAACTTATCTTTCAGTTATGCTGAAGCAAACTCTGGTGCTAATTACCCTCAATGTACAGTCACTAAGAATGGGGATTGTCTGTTTGGTTGGGATGATGGCAATACAACTGACCAATTTAATCATAGTTGGACACAAAACCCTGCCGATATCACTAACTGGGAAGGTCACCTCTACCTTGGTGGTGAAGATAAAAAGCCTGAAGTGTCAGTTACAGCTGAAAGCGGACAAAGCTGGAAGGCCATTCGTTTTAGAGCCGCTGTTATTGGAAAAGGCTGGACTGGTGCTCAAGACGTACCAAAAGGTACGCTTAAATTATTCGCGAATGGCACTGAAGTATGGAAGGCATATAGCGTTGGTGACAATATTATTGATGGCGCGTTAGCAAAATCAGGGAATCAGTGGTCTAGCTTACCTTCTATCGGTTCTTCTTCAGTCAGCGTACCTAGAGGCACTAAGGTAGGCCGCTACGGTATTCACCAAGTTGATTTACCAGACGATACCACGACCCTAAAATGGGTATATGAAGTAGAAAATCTGGATAGTAAAGGGAAGAACCCAGGTGTAGCTCTTGGTGGTGTGCAACTACTAAGATAGTGTTTCTTCTAAACCAAAAAAACCAGCATATATATGCTGGTTTTTTATAGAATCTTACTCAGTCACTCTTCCTGTTTCGCTTAACTTAACACTCGAATGAAGCTGACTCAAAAAATCACTCTGCGATCTAACCTATATAACTATTGTCGGCTGTGTAGCACCCAATAACTTACTGTAACCGGTATAGCCTGTATAGTTAGTGGTTTTCGAAAAGACTAAGTAGGTTGAGCAACAAAGCTTTCTCGTTCAAGTTCACTTTGCATGTTTTTTCCATCCTTGTAGGTCGCGGCAATTGAAACGAACTCTTGTTCGACGGCCAGAAAAGCTTGGACAACTTGCGGATCAAAATGGGTCCCATTACCTTCCAAGATAATCTGTTTCGCTTGCTCATGAGTAAAGGCTGGCTTGTAGACTCGCTTCGATATTAATGCGTCATAAACATCGGCCAATGCCATTAAGCGGCCGGACAGAGGAATATCTTCCCCAGACAGCTGGTTGGGATAACCGCTGCCGTTCCATTTCTCGTGGTGAGTGAGAGAAATCTCTTTCGCGACTCTTAAGAAAGAACTGCTTCCCAATTGCTTTTCTGCAATAGATAACGCTTCGGCGCCAATAGCAGGGTGACCTTTCATTATCTCAAACTCTTCATCCGTCAGTTTGCCCGGTTTTAGCAGCACACTGTCAGGTACTCCAACCTTACCTACATCATGCAGTGGGGCAGATTTATAAAGCAGCTCGATATAGTTGGGTGTTAATAAGGTCGCGTGAGCTTCAGATTTGCTGAGCTCCAGTGCGAGTACCTTTACGTATTCTTGAGTTCGTAAAATATGGGCGCCAGTTTCATTGTCTCGAGATTCAGCTAGTGCAGATAAGCTAACAATCGCGACGTCACGTGTGGTTTTTACTTCGTCTTGAGCGTTTTCGAGGCTATCAAGCATGGTATTGGTCATAGATGCTATTGACCCAAGCTCGTTGTAGCTAAATATAGGTAAGCGAACGCCTGGCTCACCATTAGTTACTTTACTTAATGCGTGCTCTTGGCTTAGAAGAATACGTCTAATCAGCTGGCTCCATAGAGTCATGATGGTTATCGCGTATCCACCTAGTACAACCGCCAAATAAATGAACTCTTTGATCACGCTGATCTTGCCCGTACCATCTAGCAAACGGCTGGGGTTGTGTTCTAGCCAGAAGATGTCTTTGACGGCCACCATAGTCAGCATGGTGGTCAGTGTTACCAGAAGCACGATGACCAAACCAATCATTTGTTTAACCAGTGAACTTCTTTCACCTATCAGGTGGAAGTCAAATTGCCCAGTCATCTCCATTTCATCTATTTGGCTAAGCTTCGCTTTCAATTGAAGAATGGTTCCGGTAAAGAAACCGAATAGACTCATACCAAACAGAACTTTCAAGTTACTGTCTATCGTGAATTCGTAGCTTAGGTTGTAGTAGAGCGCGAAAGGAATACTCGCGGCAAAGAACAACATAGTATCGAGTTGTGCAAATCGACCTTGTTTGACTAAGGTGTGTTGCGATAGCAAATAATGACGCGCTAGCCACAATAAGATAAAGACACTACTGACTTGGGTGAAAATTTCTAACGTCGTTAAGCTTTCGAGCATCGGGCATACCCGACTGCCGTAGGTGCCAAATAGCACGCCAGCGATGACGTATAATTGAGTCGTTAGCGATTGATTGTAATTTGAAGTATCCATCGATAAGCCTTTGTTCATTTTCATCTTAAGGTCTCGCAACTATTCCTAAGTTTACGAATACGTATTTTGTGCATTAATTCACGAGGTTGGTAGGTATGTATGGCTAGTATAGCGAGTGTGAATAAGGTCGGGGATTCTATCGATAGCTTTTGTTGAATGATACAAAAAATTGGTTTGTGTTAGATAATTGTTAGCTATATGGGTGTTATTACGGCAGTTTTTATGAAGACACTTGAATAGTCCCGGTTGAAATACGAGACTATTCAGTCGATATATTTGAGTAAAGTCGAGAGTGATTGACGACTACTTACCTCTAATCAAATTACTTTTTCAGATTGATTTCAGATTCAATTGAGTTGGTTTCAATGTCTGGGTGAGATGCTAGTTTGTCTGATGCCCATTGGTTTAGGTGTTTCAGAATAGCAGACACCGCGTGTTTCTCAGTTGGTGCTTGGTCTTGATCGACATCGATCTCCTGCTTTGGATGTGAGCCTGTTGCATCTTCAGCGATATGGAGCCAGTCTGGGTGCCAGTAATATGGCTGGCCACTCGGTGTTGTCCAACTATGAACACCGTTTGACTCTCCTTTATAACTTAACTGGTCTGCTTCTATTTTTTTCATTTTTATCTCGCATGTTTTTTGGATTACATCAAATTATAGAGGCGTAGAACGAACTTGGCTCTCGCCTTGGTTACAAACTTAGCAAAGCATACAAAGTTATCTGTGAACCAATTCACACTATTATAGAAATTAGGCTCAATCATATGGATAGCAGCAATAGTTGTTAACGTTAGTGATAAAATCTCAGGCTTATTAGAATTTCTCTAGGTAGTACAATTAGATGGCGCGTTATGAAGAGCTTGCAAAGGATATTCGAACTCAGATAGCGAACAACACGTGGCGTTCAGGAGAAAAGATCCCTTCCGTCCGCATGAGTTGTCGCAATTACAGCGTCAGCAATAGTACTGTCTTACAAGCCTACCAATTGTTAGAAAGCGAAGGGTGGATCATCGCTAAGCCTCAGTCGGGCTACTTTGTTGCACCACGTGTGGACGGCGTTGATTATGAACTGCCGTTAGTACACAAAAAGAAAGCCATTAATGATCGCTTATTCGACTTTTTGAAATCGAGTTCGGCAGAGGGGGTTATTCCTTTTGGATCAGCATTCCCAGATCCAGACCTTTTTCCTTTGCCTACCTTGACTCGAAACCTCGCCAGTGCGGGAAGGAAGATGACAGGTGCTAGTGTGATCAATAATCTGCCACCGGGCAGTGAGTCCCTAAGAAGACAAATCGCTCAACGTTACCTGCAGCAAGGTATTACCGTCAACCATCAAGATATCGTGATTACTTCTGGTGCGATGGAAGCGCTTAACTTGAGCCTTCAAACTGTAACCAAGCCCGGTGACTACGTTGTGATTGAATCTCCCGCTTTCTATGGTGCTCTGCAAGCTGTCGAGAGGTTAGGACTCAACCCTATCGAAGTGGATGTTTGTCCAATCAATGGATTGAATATTGAGCAGTTTGAAAGCGCACTACAAAACCAGGATGTGAAAGCGTGTTGGCTGATGACGACGTTTCAAAACCCGACAGGGACAAGTTTGTCTGAAGATGCGAAGCGCCGAGTGGTTGAGGTTGCTGAACAATACAAGACTTATATTATCGAAGATGATGTTTACGGCGACCTATATTTCGAAGGGCATAAACCTAAACCGCTAAAAGCATTTGATAAAACAGACTTAGTGTTGCTATGCGGCTCTTACTCTAAGAGTTTATGTCCTGGCTATCGTGTTGGTTGGGTGGTGAGTTCGCGTTTTAACGATGCGATTCAAAAACTTCAGCTTCTTTCTACGCTGTCGAGTAGTGCTCCTGTGCAGCTTGGCGTCGCGCACTTCTTGACACACGAAAGCTACGACAATCACCTTCGTAAATTGCGTAAAAATCTTCTAATGAGAAAAAAGCGATTTATAGAGGTCATTAAGCAATATTTCCCACATTCCATCGAGATAGAAGACCCTGCTGGTGGTTACTTCGTGTGGGTACGGTTCTCTCCTCACTTCGATAGCCAACAATTCCATCAACTCGCAATTGCTCAGGGGATCAGCGTCGCTTCAGGCGATCTGTTTAGTGAGCAGGGCAGAGTAGATAACGCGATCAGATTGAACTTCTCTTATGAACTCACAGCAGAGAAAGAGCAAGCGCTGCTCTTACTTGGTAAACTTGCGCATCAACTTACGCACTCGTAAAACCGTAAGTCACTCATAAAAAAGACAATGATTCCAACTGTACGGACTGATTCCGATGCAACTGTACGCCTTCTTGACCAACGAGTTGTGATTCAATATCGATAGACCAAATATTGGAGATACCGTTATGTTGAAAATGACTATGGGTAACGAAGTTAAGTTGATTATCGTTGCTATTGTGTGTGCACTTCTGTTAATCCTCGGCCACGTACTACTGGCAAAAGCATTCGCTGATATGGCATGGGCAGAATACACGACTGCCGCCATCCCATTCGTTATGATGGCAATCTGCGGTCTCGCGATAAAATACGCTATCGACCAAGATGTCGACTAAGTTTTTGAGTACACAAAAATGATCTTTCAGAGCCCCTCCATGATTTGGTGGGGCTTTTTCGTTGTATACATGAAACGAACTTGCATAGGTATCGCTGTTATCGTCGTGAAATAAAAATTCTTAATGACATACAATTACTATCCATACCTATTGTAAGCATATGTAAGGAGCGTCGAGTCACTACTTGGAAAGTAAATCACCTTTAGTCAAAAGCTTGGCAAACGCCATTTATCATCATTAACTATTGGTATGGTTGGGTTTGTAGTTATTCGTGCCAACTATCAGTCGGTGAGGTTTGAATCGTGATTAACAAAGCCCTTACAGCACCTTACATTTTCAACTTATCTTTAGCCTACAATTACTTGGAACTAATACTGAGGCAAAAATATGAGATTAAAATGTGCAAAATTGAACCTCTGCATGTTGGCATTGCTAACAACTAATGCAGCGGCCAGTGAGATTGACGTCGATTTAAATAAATTAAGTAATGTTTCAGAAATTGGTACAGATACTTTGTCGATCGCTAGTGAGTTCATCGGTTATGAACTTAATGATGGCAAGTATCGTTACGCAAGAGACGTTGACTTGAACGGTTTAGATTGGGTTTTCTTGTATGGAGAGCATCAAAGAAAAGATAAACCCAATAGTGCTTTAATTGGTGACGTAAACGTTATTGGTGAATTACGACAAGTTTCTAATTCAGAGACCAAAAACGCAATTGGTAACCGTTATTACTGGCAGGGTGGTGATTCTACAGATTACAACCAAGAGCTAGCTTTCTCTGGTTTACTTGTCGGCACTAGTGGTTTCTCTTTTGACGTTCAGCCAGGTAAAGGCGGGCGATTTTCTGTAGAGCTTTATACACACAACTGGCTCTCTTCTGCTGATGTAACCGCATGTGTTAAAAAGCAATGTATCACTATTAAAAATGATATTTCCTTTCACATGACCAGCGTCAAAAATACGATAGTTTTCGAATCCCAATCTCCTGATGATATCGTCGAAATCACTTATACACGTCAACATAGACAGTTCGACTTTGAAGCTAGACAGGGTTACCACGCTATTGAAGCTATCCAATTGAGAGAGGCTCAGTAACATGAAAAAAATTATTTTGGCATCAGCGATCGTTGCTACTTTTTCAGCGCAGGCGGGCATAGGCAAGATGGATCGCTCGGTTACTCAACACAAAGCGTTTGCCTTACAAACTCAATTTGATTTTGCTTGCCACATGAATGCAGGGTCGGCCACTTTAATCGACCCGTATTGGGTTATCACAGCAAATCATGTGTCAGGTTCAAAAAGTGAAGGATATGAAAATGCGGTAACTTGTTCTTCTTATGAAAAAGATAAGAATGGCAAGTACAATGTTGTTCATACGTCACGTGCGACTACTGACCCTGATGGTGAGTGGGGGGAGTATGAATTTACCGATGGTATTTACGACTTTGCTTTGGTGCGCTTAGATACGCCAATCACCGGTATCAAGCCGGCGAAGTTGCCCGAGAAAGGGATGTTTGATCATTCAGAAGTCTATGAAGTAAATAGCGTTGGCTTTGGCAACTATAACGGACGTAATGGCGGCAAAAAGTTTGTTAAGTACAACGACACAGACAAAAAATGGTTAGCTGAGTACAAATATGCCCCAGTGATCATGCCTCAAAGTAACTTGCAGTGGTTAATTATCCATGGGGATTCAGGCTCTGGTATTACGATTGAGAGAGATGGTGAGTTTTATATTATTGGGGAGATAGGGCTTCAATATTATGGTGAGCTTGGTTGGCAAGATACCTTCGATGATGTTTTGGGAAGATTAGATTCGTTAAATAAAGATATGAGAGATCATGGCTTTAGTTACACGAAACCAGTAAACCTCTCTGACGTAAAGTGGACGTCAACAACTCAGAACGATATTGAAAATCTGCATGCATTTTACAGCTATTGGAACGCGGATAGTATGGATTTCAATGGCACTTACTGGACGGCGGATGGTGGTATTTATAACACCGCTTATGCGATAGAAGGGGAAAAGTACACTTTTGAAACAGTGATACCTGTAAATTCTAAAGCGCCTGCATTTGATGTGTTTGTTAATGGTCGTCAGGTCGCTCATAACATTAAAGCGGACAAAGAAAGTCTGTTTTTGAAAGTGAATGCATTTGAACAGAAAGGCGATCAGTTAGTCATTGAATTTAAGCCTCTTCAAAGTACAGGTGAAAAAATTATACTCGATCACTTTTTGGTACGCAAGGCTGACTAATTTAGTCTGGACAGCTTAAATGAAACTTAAGCGCAATAAATAAAAAGGAAGCCCTACTTATGTTAAGTAGGGCTTTTTTACACATTGTAAAATTACTTAGTAATTAGCGTACTTTGCTTAGCATTGAATTCAAAGTTCGAAGTCTTGGTTACCGATTTGGTTACGGTCGGAGCTACGCTACCTAGCATATCTCTCTTTGTCGTTCTTTCGTAATTGACAAGTTGAACTTGGTCACCTTTGAGAGTGCTCTCTAAGCAGTTAGCAACAGTGACCAGTTTCCCTGATGCGACTTTGAACTTGATTTTTTTACAGTAGTTAATTGTGTTGACTGATGGGTCTTTAACTAGGGTAAATTGTTCATCTGCAATCTCAACTTGGATCGCGCTTTTGTTCAATTCAACCTGAACAGATGTGTGTGATGTTTCAATGCCATAATTTTCGATCATCAAACCCGTTTCAATTAAGGGCTTAGGAGCGACACGGTACTTATCATCGGACCTATATGCTGTATATATTGTGTCCGTTTTTGAGTTATAGACAGTCGTCGGCTGAGTTGATGTAGCTTTGAATACATACGATTTGGTAACAGGATCTAGTTTACCATTACCCTTTAAGTAGGTTATTAACTCATCTCGGTTTGATACATTAAATTGCTTGAATAATAGTGAAGAGACATGATCAAGTGCATATACACTTTTTCTCACGTGGTTTTCAACCGCTACAGCTTTCAGGCTATCGCTCACAACGTCCAGCAGGTTGTTGTTCAAAAGGCTGTTTTTAGGAGTGTAATTTGCTCGTAGGTCTTTTGTAACACCCGTCATTACAGACGCCAAACCATACGTAGATACTTCAGCAGGAGTCATATAATGCATTCCTTGAGCCGGAGCAGCTTTCAGTGTAAACCAGTAGAAGCCGCTCGGATCTGGTAATCCCATCTTTTTATAATAATCAATGTAGGGTTTATGCTCACTATGACCAACAGGCAATGAAGCCCCTTGTAAAGACCCTTGTGCCCATGAGTGAACGCCTAATCGAGCACCTGGTTCAATCGTTCTTTTCACACCCGCAGCGAAAAGGTCAGTTCCCCCCGAAGCGACATGTCCAATAGAGCTAATGTACGTGTCTAATTTTTTCGCTCTTACTTTGTACGCTAGTTGAATGTTGGCATCATCATTCATAGAGCCACCCATATCGATGAAGTTCAGCGTTTTTGTATTCGGGTGAGCTTTGATCATATCGTCAAATGCTTTGGGGCTACCACTACATGCAACGCCATTGACACTCGCTATTGTACCCTTAATCTTGAAGGTTAAGGCTGTATCCCCTTGTAAGGGTTGCGAACATTTAGAGATAAATACCACTGGCTTTTGCGTTGGCTTAACTGTTGGTTTTTTCGCGGGAGTCGATGAGCCTCCTCCGCCACATCCAGTTAAAGTGATTAGTAGAGCTGCAGATAAAATGCTTGTTTTCATTGGGGTCCCTAAAAATTTATATTCACAAATTAATTAGTAAGAAGAATAATTTATACAGGACATCAATACTGTATGACTTTGTCAGGTGTTCATTACATAAAATTACAGTGCTTAACTATATGATTTGTTGATTTGTTGATTTGTTATCTTCGCGTCTAACCGCTTTTGAATCGAGAATACGCAGGAGAATTTGTGGGTGGGGAAGGGAGGTTGTGGGTAACGGAAATAATCTCGGGGAATAAAAACCTCCGTATATACGGAGGTTTTTATCTATTTAATTATCTATCTATACTGACTTCTCTGAAAGAAGAAAGCTGAGATTAGAAGTTAGCAGAGCGTGGTGTACGTGGGAACGGGATAACGTCACGAACGTTGCCCATACCTGTTACGTAAGACACTAGACGCTCAAAGCCAAGACCGAAGCCAGCGTGAGGCACTGTGCCGTATTTACGTAGGTCGCGGTACCAGCTCATGTGCTCAGGGTCGATACCCATACCAATCATGCGCTCGTCTAGAATGTCTAGACGCTCTTCACGTTGTGCACCACCGATGATTTCACCGATGCCTGGTGCAAGTACGTCCATTGCTGCAACTGTCTTGCCGTCGTCGTTTAAGCGCATGTAGAAAGCTTTGATGTCTTTCGGGTAGTTCTTAACGATAACAGGTGCTTTGAAGTGTTCTTCAGCTAGGTAACGCTCATGCTCAGAAGACATGTCGATGCCCCACTCAACGTCGAATTCAAATTTCTTACCAGAATCTAGTAGGATTTGGATTGCGTCAGTGTAGTCAACTTGTGCGAAATCAGCGTCTACGAATTGCTCTAGACGAGTGATTGCTTGCTTGTCGATGCGAGAAGCGAAGAACTCAAGGTCGTCGCGGCGCTCTTCAAGAACAGCAGCGAAAACGTACTTAAGCATGTCTTCAGCCAGTTTCGCTACATCGTCAAGGTCTGCAAATGCAACTTCAGGCTCAACCATCCAGAACTCAGCTAGGTGGCGGCTTGTGTTTGAGTTTTCAGCACGGAACGTAGGACCGAACGTGTAAACCTTGCTTAGTGCACAAGCGTAAGCTTCAGCATTAAGTTGGCCAGATACTGTTAGGAAAGTTTCTTTACCGAAGAAATCTTCATTGAAGTCAACTTTGCCTTCGTCAGTGCGAGGTAGGTTTTCCATGTCTAGCGTCGATACGCGGAACATTTCACCAGCGCCTTCTGCATCAGATGCAGTGATAAGCGGAGCTGAAGTCCAGAAGAAACCTTGCTCGTGGTAGAAACGGTGAATCGCTTGAGATAGACAGTTACGTACACGTGCTACTGCGCCGATCACGTTTGTACGTGGGCGTAGGTGAGCAACTTCACGAAGGTATTCGATAGAGTGACGTGTCTTAGCCATTGGGTAAGTGTCAGCGTCTTCAACCCAACCTACAACTTTAACGTCAGTTGCTGCTAGTTCGAAGTCTTGACCTTTCGCAGGAGACTCAACAATCTTACCCGTTACTTCAACAGAGCAGCCAGTTGTCAGCTTTAATACTTCGTCTTCGTAATTATTAAGATTATTAGGAACCACGGCCTGAATCGGGTCGAAACAAGAGCCGTCATAAATGGCAAGGAAAGAGATTCCAGCTTTGGAATCACGACGTGAACGGATCCAGCCGCGAACAGTTACTTCACTGTCTACCGCTAGCTTGCCGCCAAGTACGTCTGTTACAGGCGCGTAAGTCATGTTGATTTCATTCTCCATTGAGGGACAAATTCAACTCAAAGTCTCTGGCATTGCTGCAAATAAACATACATTTGCACAATAATTAGCCGAAACATTAAGTTGTATAAACTTTTTAAATCGATTGAACATATTACCTGTCATACCGACAGCTTCAACCTTTATTCTTGCTTGGTGAAAGAAATATTGTGTGTACTGACAATAAATGTGTTTGAGGGTGTGTTTTTTGTTCGATTTTTCCTTGTGATTGTTGATTTTAGAGAACTAGGGGAGTGGACTAGTGCGAATGGTTAAGGATTTTCATTACTTGTTGATCTGCTGTAATTAGAGTAGTTCAAACGACGGGACTGAAGGGCATAAACAGTTTTGGTTTGTTCAGAAATCGTTAATATTCGAAACCTTTGTTTGCAATATTGGTCGTGTGATTAAAGTGGCACTCACTCTATATTGTCAGCCATTCTGACCTGTGTAGGACAAACGCGATAAAAAAAAACACAGGTGTTGATTTCGTTCTACTAAACAATCACCCACTAAAGGAGTTTAATGTTCACGTGTTAATTACGCCGCCTTAACCCCTGCATTCTCTCTACACCCGCACTTTTCGAGCGCTCGCTCATTCAAGAAAAACAGTCGATCAAATTATGTCTCAACAAGGCAGGACTGGCTGTACAAGTAAAAGAGAATTTCATGCTTAATTATTTAAAAAAACACTGGTTATCAAACGTTAAAGGAGATTCATTATCTGGGATTGTGGTTGCACTCGCATTGATCCCTGAAGCCATCGCATTTTCAATTATTGCAGGCGTTGACCCTAAAGTAGGGCTCTATGCCTCGTTCTGTATTTGTGTCGTCACTGCTTTGGTTGGCAGTCGTCCGGGAATGATTTCCGGTGCAACAGGCGCTATGGCGCTATTAATGGTCACCTTAGTGAGAGAGCACGGATTAGAATATCTACTCGCTGCTTCATTTTTAGCTGGCGTCATTCAAATCGCAGCTGGGTATCTCAAGCTTGGTAACCTGATGAATTTCGTTTCCAAATCGGTGATTACTGGATTTGTTAACGCGCTCGCGATTCTCATTTTCATGGCCCAACTTCCTGAGTTGATCAACGTTCCTTCAAGCGTTTACGTGTTAGTCGCTTTGGGTTTAGCGATCATTTATCTGCTTCCTTATTTCCCCAAATTTGGTCGCGCAATACCTTCTCCACTGGTCGCGATTGTTACCCTGACAATCATTAGTTTGTTATTCGGTTTAGATGTCAGAACGATTGGCGATATGGGCAAGCTTCCGGATTCACTGCCTGTGTTCTTGACCCCTAATATTCCATTCACGTTTGAGACGCTTGCAACCATCCTGCCATATTCGATTGCTCTGTCTCTGGTTGGCTTGTTGGAATCCTTGATGACAGCGACCATAGTCGATGACCTGACCGATACTGAAAGCAATAAAAACAATGAGTGTAAAGGGCAGGGCGTTGCGAACATCGTGGCTTCCCTTTTTGGTGGCATGGCGGGCTGCGCAATGATCGGTCAGTCGATCATTAACATCAAATCAGGTGGCTTAACCCGATTGTCCAGCATGATCGCTGGGGTGGTTTTGTTGCTAATGGTGGTGTTTGTTTCTGATTGGTTGAAGCTGATACCGATGGCCGCTTTAGTGTCTGTGATGATCATGGTTTCTATCGGCACATTCTCATGGCGTTCCATTGTTGAGCTTAAAGATCACACACTGCCAACCAATGTAACCATGCTAGCAACCGTGGCGGTGGTGGTGGTTACTCATAACTTAGCAATAGGTGTTGCGGTTGGCGTGGTGTTATCGGCTCTGTTTTATGCGCATGCCAGCAAATCCATGGTCTTTATATCTGATGAAGTGGTGACTAACGAACTGCACACCACCCATCGAGTAAAAGGCCATGTCTTTTTTGCTTCTTCAGATGCGTTTGTCGATCTATTTGACTATGACAAGGCCACCTCTTTAGTGACGATCGATATATCGGATGCATCGTTCCTAGATAACACGTCGGTTGAGGCGCTTGATAAGGTCGTGTTTAAGTTCCGAAAAAAGGGTGCTTATGTAGAGGTCGCAGGAATGGATACCGTGAGTGCGAATCTGATATTTAAGCACGCGATGTACCACAAGCATAAAGATTTAACCGCGGTTTCCATTACGCACTAATCGTGGTTTAAGGTGCTCTTAAAATCTTAAAATCTTAAAATCTTAAAGCCTGAACTAGACATTGTTGTGAAGATAAAGCGCTCATCTTTGAGCGCTTTTTTGTTGATGTCGCTAGGGGAGTTCTAACGGCCTATGACTGACCTTTATCGTTGGTATTTGAGTTCGATAAGGTGAATTGGTTGATAAGAGATTCAAGGTGATCCGACAGCTCTTCCAAATCATTACTGATTCCACGAGTTTCAGCTGCAGACTGCGATGTGTTGTCGGCGTGAGAAGTGATGGTTTCAACTTTTTGTTGCACATCTTGGGTTGCTTGTGTGGTGGATTGCGTCTGTTGCTGAATATTTTGTGCATGAGCTAACACTTGTTTCATTTCTTCAACGACACCGTTCATTTCAACGGACAGTGCGTCGATATCTGTCGAGCTTTGATGTGCTTGTTCGCAAACGCGGTCAGCAGAATTCAGCGACTCTTCACTGCCTTGTTGGAACTGATGAATGATAGACTCAATACTGCCAGTAGCCTCTGCCGTTCGTGATGCAAGATTACGAACTTCATCTGCCACTACCGCAAAGCCGCGACCTTGTTCTCCCGCTCGAGCCGCTTCAATCGCTGCATTCAAGGCTAGAAGGTTGGTTTGGTCGGCAATGCCACGAATCACACTCAATATTGAAGAGACTTCTCCAGTTTGCTCATTAAGTGTTTGTATCTTGTGTTTCACTTCTTCGATACTGCTCACTAGATTCTTAATCTCACTACTTGCATCATGTGCTTGGTTAGCACTCTTACAAGCCACATCTGAGGTGTGATTGATGAGTTCTGACGCGGTTAAAGTGGCTTGTTCTACATTGACCTGTTGTGCTTGTATTCCTTCGACATTGTTTTGCACTTCTGTGGTTTCGTTTTGTTGATCGCTGGCGGCTTGCTCGGTAATTTGAGCAACGCTAGTCAGTTGATTGGCTGACGCATTCAGTTTGTGCGAAGTATCTTGTACCTTTTCTAAGCTGTTAGAAACGGTTCCCATGAACGAGTTGATGGCGTTAGCCAGCGTGCCAATCTCATCTTTACTTTGTTCGGGCAAACGAGTGGACAGGTTTTTATCGCTGCTTACTTGGGTCATAAACCGCGAAGTCTGTTGAAGAGGGCGAACGATAATCTTACGAATTAATCCCATCGTAAGAACAAACCCGGCGAAGGAGATAACCGCCATAATGCCTATAGCAGCCATGGTTTGAGTGTTGATCAGCGCGTTAACGTGGCTGAGGTTATATTCTAGGCGAATCGCGCCTAATACTTCACCTTCTGGTGCCATATGACATGCCACACAATTGGTGCCGCGATAGTTCTCGCTCGACTTCATTGGCAGAGCAATAACCAAGCCTTTACCCCAATCGGCAGAAAAGGGTTCGATAACAGTTTCGCCTGCTAGCGCTCGTTTATCGATATCATCAATAGGTGTTTGGTTGTCATTGTCAGGTCCGTACAATTTGCTCACTGCATCGGCGCGCAGTACACGAACATTTTCAATGCCTTCTTGCGCTAACGCTTTCTGACGAAGGGTCTCTTTTTGTGCCATGGTGCCAGTCAGCATCATCATATTAAGGCTATCGAAATAGTTGCTTGTCTTATCGTGAAGCTGCTCACTTAACACCGAGTTTACAAGTTGCTTTTGCTGCGAATATTGAAAGTAAGTCGATATTGCAAGCAAGAAAGTGAACACAATGGCGAGGGCTACTAGGATTTTAAAGGTGATTGTTGAGCGCATAAGGTGTTTGTTTTTATTAAGTATAATGACATGCATACTTTACGTGTAAGCGGCTCTACCACCTATGGGGTATAACCGATTGTGTGACCACACTCCGGTTGTGGTTATGTTTCTGTGATGTAGCGGGTTTGTTTCTCGTTGGGCGAGAAGGTTAAGCGTATGGTGATTTTCAAGCCATCTTTATATGTGTTTTATTGTGACTCAAGTGAGTGGCTAGCAACAAGCTCCCCCCTTGCCGCTAATAAGGCCGTACAGTGGTGATAGAACTTGTAGTGTGCATTGGTTTTACGTAATATTGCGTGTCATTTTTTTAGCCTGAGAAACACAATGAGAACTGAGTTATACAAAGAGTTTATGTTTGAAGCAGCCCACCATCTTCCACACGTGCCAGAAGGGCATAAGTGCGGTCGTTTGCATGGTCACTCTTTTCTTGTTCGTTTGTACGTAGAAGGCGAAGTTGACCCGCATACAGGTTGGGTAATCGACTTTTCTGAAATTAAAGCTGTATTCAAACCAATTTACGACCGTTTAGACCACTACTACCTAAACGACATTGAAGGTTTAGAAAACCCGACAAGTGAAGTATTGGCTAAGTGGATCTGGAATGAACTTAAACCAAGCTTGCCACTTTTGAGCAAGGTTGAGATTAAAGAAACATGTACAGCGGGTTGTATCTACCGCGGTGAATAAGGTTTCGATGCTGTAGTTTGTGATGCTAAAGTCTTCGATGCTGTAGATTTCAAAGATACAGCTATCAAAGATACAGCTATCAAGGCAACAGTCTTCAATACTATAGCTTTCAAGGTTATAGCCTTAAAAGCTATAATCGAACGAAAGGCGCTTACAAGAGCGCCTTTTTTGTAGCTGTCATATATGTTTGGGTGCTCTTTATACAAGCTTTGTTGTTAATGGGGTGGGGGGGTTATAGTTCCGCTTTTTATTAATAATGATTATTGTTTTACGCGGTTTGGTGGTCGATTTGTATCCAAATGGCTATTTTGTTCAATTTAATAGCAAAAAATGTGGTTATAGCGTTGTGTTTCAAAGCTCATTCGATAAGATGAAAATACCTCTAATGACAGAGGTAGGGCAGCAATGGATACGCTGCTTCAAATACTATGGAATGTGACTTAATTATTGGACACATACATGAAATTCAAGATTACATCGCCGATTATTGAACCTACGGAAGGTTCACCACATCAGTTAATGCTAACTCACGCTTCTCGTTTTACCTCTTTTAAGACAAGCTCCCCTTTGAACGCCCTGTTCGACAACGTCTCTGCACGCTTCTTTACCGCTTATCGCTCCTATTGTTATTCGTTTTATAACTTTATTTCTATCTGAATTCCTTTGTCATCCGCTCGATGAACGAAGACTCACATCTATAAAAACTAAACAAATAAGTTAAAAACAATGAATATTAAAATGATGGGTAGCTCCCTAATTATCGCTGGTACCGCTCTCGGTGCTGGTATGCTTGCGATCCCAATGGTATTAGCTCAATTCGGATTGCTTTACGGCACACTGCTTATGGTACTGATCTGCTTCGGTACGACTTATGCAGCATTACTACTTCTAGAAGCGACCATCAAAGCGGGTGGCGGTCTAGGATTAAACTCTATTGCCCGAAAAACCTTGGGCAAACAAGGGCAGTTGATTACCAACGGCCTACTTTACGCGTTATTGATTTGCCTATTGATGGCCTACATTCTGGGTGCGGGTGATTTGCTGAGTAAGTTACTGTCTAACTTAGGTGTAGACATTAGCGCAACGACGAGCCAAATCACGTTTACTTTACTTGCTGGTGCTGTAGTCGCAAGTGGCACCGGAGTGATTGATAAGCTCAACCGCGCATTGTTCTTTGTGATGCTAGCAAGCTTGTTTGCAACCATGGTGTTTTTGGCACCAAGTATGACGCAAGAAAACTTGATGCAGGTAACCAGCCACGACCACGTCGATCTAATCAAAACCAGTGCCATCCTGTTTACGAGCTTTGGCTTTATGGTTGTGATTCCAACCTTGGTTTCTTACAACCACGAAGCGACAGACAAACAGCTGCGTAACATGGTTATTATCGGTTCTCTGATTCCATTAGTGTGCTACTTGTGCTGGTTGTTTGCTGTGGTCGGTAACTTGAGCGAAGAGCAATTTAGAAGCTTCAAGAACGTATCAGATTTGATGGCGGCTTTTGAGGCTCAGTCTCCTTGGGTGGGTAACGTTCTGTCTACCTTCACCGGCTTGGCGTTGTTGACTTCTTTCTTTGGTGTAGCGATGGCGTTGTTCAACCAAAACAAAGACATGTTCAACCAAAATACAGCGGTCACTTACTGCATTAGTTTCATCTTGCCTCTGGCGGGTTCACTGCTTGCTGCAGATAAGTTCCTACAAGTGTTGAACTATGCAGGTATCATCTTAGTTTTCTTAGCCGTGTTTGTTCCGCTAGTGATGGTTCATAAGCAACGCTTTATGAAGGTAGCGGAAGACAGATACAGTGCTGAAGGTGGTCGACCAATGATGCTTTTCTCATTGCTGTTTGGTTGCTTCTTGCTAATCTCACAAGTGATTTAGCAGAACAATTTAGTGGTTGAATCAATCAGTCACCAAGCTTTAGCGACAAAAGCTTAAGATACAAAAAAAGGAACGCATCGGCGTTCCTTTTTTATTATCGGTTTATTAATTCAGAAATGATTAACAAACAACCTTAACTGCCAAACCACCTTGAGAAGTCTCACGGTATTTAGCGTTCATGTCTTTACCGGTTTCTAGCATTG
The DNA here is from genome assembly GCF_041464685.1 of Vibrio sp. 10N.237.312.B06. Lineage (NCBI taxonomy): Bacteria > Pseudomonadati > Pseudomonadota > Gammaproteobacteria > Vibrionales > Vibrionaceae > Vibrio > Vibrio sp. 10N.237.312.B06. The sequence continues at coordinate 28,648 of NZ_JBFSPI010000022.1, read as the reverse complement.
TTTCGATAACTTTATCTAGAGAAACAGTAGGAGCCGAAGAACGACGAAGTGCCATACGAGTCGAGTTGATTGCTTTAACTGCAGCAATACCGTTACGCTCGATACATGGAACTTGTACTTGGCCAGCAACTGGGTCACACGTTAGACCTAGGTTGTGCTCCATGCCGATTTCTGCAGCCATACATACTTGCTCTGGGCTACCACCCATAAGCTCAGCAAGACCAGCAGCAGCCATAGAACACGCCACGCCAACTTCACCCTGACAGCCAACTTCAGCACCAGAGATAGAAGCGTTACGCTTGTAAAGACCACCGATCGCGCCAGAAGCTGCGAAGTAACGGATGTAGTCTTTCTCTGTCACTGTTTGAATGAACTTATCGTAGTAAGCCAATACAGCAGGGATGATGCCACATGCGCCGTTTGTTGGTGCCGTTACTACACGACCGCCAGCTGCGTTCTCTTCGTTTACTGCGAAAGCAAACATGTTCACCCAGTCAACAACCGTCATTGGATCGTTAGTTGTTTTTTCTGACGTGATCAGTTGTTGGCGAAGTGCTGCTGCACGACGAGGTACACGCAGTGGACCAGGCAGGATACCTTCAGTATTCATACCGCGATCCATACACTCACGCATCGTTTTCCAGATGTTAGCGAAGTAAGTGCGAGACTCTTCGTCTGAGTGGAAAGCCGCTTGGTTTTTCATAACCAGTGTACTGATAGAAAGACCACTTTCTTTACACTGATTAACCAGCTCTTCCGCTGTTGTGAATTCGTAAGGTGCTTTAATTGGGTTTTCTTCTTCTTTGCCGAAGTTCTCTTCGTCAACGATGAAACCACCACCAATTGAGTAATACGTTTTGGAATATGCGACTTCGTCATCAACCCAAGCATGAATGCTCATGCCATTCTCGTGTAGAGAAAGGTTGCTAGTGTGGAAGTTCATTCCGCCGTCGCGAGGGAACGAAACAGTATGACAGTGCATACCGACAGGTAGACGTTCAGTTTCTTCTACTCGAGCAATGAAGCCTGCAATAGAATCAATATCAACACGCTCAGGAGTATTGCCAGCAAGACCCATGATGATTGCGATATCTGTGTGGTGACCTTTCCCTGTCAGTGATAGTGATCCATATACGTCCACGGTGATTTTAGTGATGTCGCGCAATTTTCCCATTGAACGTAGGTCATCAATAAATTCTTTACCCGCTTTCATTGGTCCAACTGTATGTGAGCTCGATGGACCAACACCGATTTTATAGATATCAAATACACTAATCATAGCGATTACCTCAAAAAGAGAGCCTCCCAAGGGGAGTAGGGAGGCTCATTTATTATCATTATATTTTTTGTCTAACCTCGCCATATAAGATGAATGTCATCTTATAAAAAGGGCTTGAGATTAAAGAGCGCCGTAGATTACAGAACTAATAGCCGCTAGACCACATAAAGCTGTAAAGATTTGCACAGGTGCTGAAGTTTTGTACTTAGCCATAGCTGGTACTTTGTTCATTGCGAATACAGGCATTAGGAACAGGATAGCTGCAATCATTGGAGCACCCATTGTTTCAATCATACCTAGGATGCTTGGGTTAACTACCGCAACAATCCAAGTTGTAACAACGATGAACGCTAGAGAAGCTTTCTCAATCGTGCTGATTGAAGAACCAGAGCGAGACTTGATTAGGCCAACAAGACCTTCATGAGCACCTAGGAAGTGACCGAAGTAGCTAGAAGTGATTGCTGCGAACGCCACTAGAGGACCCATGTAAGAGATAAGTGGAGACTCATGAACGTTAGCTAGGTAAGAAAGAACCGAGATGTTTTGAGATTGCGCTGTTGCTAGTTGCTCTGGAGATAGAGAAAGTACTACAGAGAATACGAAGAACATTACAAAACCCATCAGCATCATTGCTGCGCCGCCAGTGATCGCGTCAGTTTTCTTAACCGCGTCTTCACCGTATACACGACGTTGCTCTTTAGAGAACTGTGAAATGATTGGGCTGTGGTTGAAAGAGAACACGATGATTGGAATCGCAAGCCAGATAATAGAAGGCATTGCTGACCATTCTGGGCTTGTTTCCATCATTGAAGTGTTCCAATCAGGAACTAGGTAGAAAGACAATGCTAGTAGGATGAATACTAGTGGGTAAACCATTGCTGAAGTTGCTTTAAGCATCAGTTCTTTACCGAATACAACACCTGCTGTCATAGCAAGGATAAGTGCACCAGAAAGAAGAGGACGAGGAATAGATTCCATGCCCATTTGGTTTACTAGGAAAGAGTCAACCGTGTTTGTGATACCAACACCGTAGATAAGAACGATTGGGTAGATAGCGAAAAAGTAAGCGAAAGTAATAAGGTTCGCGCCAGTCTTACCGAAGTGTTCTTCAACTGTGTCTGTAATATCTGCTTCTGGGTTCTTAGAAGACAGTACGAAACGAGCTAGAGATTTGTGTGCGAACCAAGTCATTGGTGCCGCGATTAAAGCTAGGATAACTAGTGGCCAAAAACCACCCGCACCAGCTTTGATTGGAAGGAATAGTACACCAGCGCCAACTGCTGTACCGAATAGTGATAGACACCAGGTAAAATCTTTATAGTTAAACTTGCTTGTATCTGTAACGGCATTTGCCGAAGAAGTTGTTGTGTTCATGTTAAATTACTCATTTTTTGGGAACAGGAAATAAGTCGGGGCTAATTCTGCAGAATTTTCTTCTACAAAAAATAGATCTAAATCATGTAATGAAACGGCGTGTCACATGATATGCGAAAAACGGATTTTTGATCACGAAAATAGCGTGCCACAGGTGATTTATGCTCATGCATGCTATTAGTTTATCTTATGCGAAAGGCGGGGTTGTACAGAATTATACCAGGGAAACGTTTGCGTAAAATTGGATCAATAAATCTGTTCCATGGAAAAGGCTGTGTTTGTTAACAAGGATTAAACAAAACGTAGTTTCTATGTAATTTGTTGCACTACGTGTTGCTGCATTGATTGGATGATTTGAGCCGTAACGCCCCAAATTAGGTGCTCTTGGAAGGGCATGGCAAAAACACGATGCTTGATTTTTTTTAAGTTAACAGTGTGGCTGTGTAACTTGGCTTGGTCTAAAACATAGGTGGCGGGCACCTCAAAAATCGAAGCAACTTCGTTCTCATCGATGATGGGTTTATAGTCCGAATCGACCACTACAACAATCGGTGTAACTAAAAATTTACTAATGGTACTCAAAGTAGGTAATTGCCCAACAATTTTAACCTGATCCGATCGAATTCCGACCTCTTCGTGAAGTTCTCTAAGTGCGGTGAATTGCATAGAAGGATCGGAGAGTTCGTGTTTCCCTCCAGGAAAGCTGATTTGACCAGGGTGATGTTTTAAATGAGCGGCTCTTTTCGTAAAAATAACATGTAAACCATCCTCTCGTTCCACTAAGCCGACTACCACTGCTGCTTTACGCAATTGATCGTCATTGATATGTGAAACGCGCTCAACGGATTCTGGGTGATAGCCAACGGTAGAGTTGAGCTGGAATTGTTGAAGGAAGTTATCTTTGTTCATATAAAGCCAATATATTGATTATTATGATTTTAAGTATAGTCATAACCGTGTGTTGATTACCAATTTCGAATTTGCCTTCACTTTCCTCCGTTAGTACCGGCAATAACTGGAAATAAGAAGGGACTGGGTAGCGGCGTTTTTCAAGGTAAATGTTCCCAATCTTCTAAGAGTGACGGATTTTGCTATATTTGAATATGTGTACTTCTACTAGTAAGCGTTATCCATGTCATAAATTGGGTGATGAAACGTACATTTTCTGTTTAAGAATTTGATAACAATGACTTAGTGGACCATTCTAAAAAGAAATATAAGAAAAGGTATGAAATGAAAGGAATCATATTCACCGAATTTTCAGAGCTTGTTGAAGACAAGTTTGGGTTAGAGCTTTTGGAAGAAGTTCTAGAGATGTCAGAAGATGAAGGGATCTACACATCAGTCGGAAGTTACGACCACAAAGATCTTGTTCGATTGATTATAAACTTGAGTAAGAAAACCGATATTGATGCAGCGAGCCTGCAACGTGTTTTTGGACAATCGGTTTTTAAGAACTTACTGGCCTCATTACCGAATAAAGCGAGCCTCGCTCATAGCAACACCACTTTTCAATTTATTCAGCACGTAGAGCGTTACATTCACGTAGAAGTGAAGAAGCTCTACCCAGATGCTGAGCCTCCACAATTTAGCTTTATCACCACGACCGAAGCGCAACTTGTTTTTGACTATAAAAGCGCACGATGTATGTCTCACGTTTGTTTGGGATTAATCGAGGGGTGTGCTGAATATCACGGTGAATCAATTGGGGTAGAAATGACACCTCAGAATGAAGACCAAAGTGTGGTTAGGTTTAATCTCAAAGTAGAAAAGTGATATGGATCTGGCATCTGCCCAAGAGAAAAAACTGAAACGTCAAATAGCAGCACGGAAAGCGGCTGAAGCCTTGTTGGAGCAAAAGAGTCTCGAACTGTTTGAGGCCAATCAACAGCTTGAACTTGCGTTGCGCCAATTAGAAAAGCGTTCAAATGCGAATATTCGACGGATCGAATTCCAAGAACAAATCGACAACCTGTTGATTGATTTCGGACGCGCGTTTCTGAGGAGTGATCTCGATGACGTGATGTTGTCCCAATTGACGGCGAGTGTAACTAACAGTTATCTAATTGAAGCCAGTCGCTTGGTGTTACCCCCCAATCTAATCCCTCAGTTACAAACCCATGACTATGGTGATGAAACAGTCGAGGTAATAGAGAAAGACATTCAAGAACCTCATTGGCAAGGTTGCTTGCTTACCGTGCCATTAGAGGTCGAAAAAGTGATTGTGGGCGCGTTAATCGTTCAGGTCAGGTTGTTAGATCAAGACTACGAATTCATCCAAAGCCAACTGTTGTTAGTGACGGACCTTATCTGCAGTGCGTTAACTCATCAACTTGCGATTAACCGAAATATTGAATCACGTAAACGAGCGGAAGAGTCCGAAAGGGCAACGCGTGACTTTGTCGCCATGATTAACCATGAATTGAGAACCCCACTCAATGGTCTTCTTGGTAGTGCGGAGTTGATAAGCGACACCGAACTGAGCAGTTCTCAACGTGAGATCGTGAATAACTTGAGCCAATCCGGTGAGTTTCTTAGAACCATCATTAATGACCTTCTTGATTACAGTAAAATCAATGCGGGTATGCTGGAATTAATTCCCAAAACATTTGCACTCCAAGATTTGAAAAATACCATTGATAGTATTTTTACCAATCGAGCGATTGAAAAGCAGATCCAGTTTGATGTCAATGTAACCGATGGGGTACCCAGTCACTTCTACGGTGACTTAGAGCGTATTACTCAATTGTTCGTGAACTTAATCGGCAATGCAATTAAATTCACCGATCAAGGCCATGTGAGCGTAGAGATAAAATGGCTTAACGACCAATTTATTTTTTCTGTTGAGGATAGTGGCGTTGGTATTGCTCAATCTGCTATTAAGACACTGTTTGAACCTTTTACACAGGCCGATAACTCAAGTAGCCGAAATTACGAAGGGACAGGGCTTGGTTTAGCGATTTGTCGCAAGCTAGCTGCGTTAATGAGGGGAGACATTAAGGTAAGCAGTATTGTTGGTTCGGGTACGACATTTACAATTTCACTCCCTCTTCAAGTTGTCGATACACTGGCTGAGCGCGATAGTGTCGCCAAAGGTTTTGAGTCTGAGGTTGAATTGACATTGCTTAAAGTGCTGGTGGTTGATGATATTAAGATGAACCAGATCATCATCCAACAAATGCTACGCAAATACGAAATAGAGCCAGCGATTGCCGGTAATGGTATAGAAGGTTTGGAATTAGCGTCGAATAATGAGTATGACATTGTGTTTATGGATTGCCGGATGCCAGTCATGGATGGTTTTGAAGCGACGAAGAAACTGCGAAGTTCAGGATATAGCCAACCAATTATTGCATTAACCGCTGGTACGACAAAAGAAGAGCGAGAGTTGTGTATTGAATCTGGTATGGACGATATATTGAGTAAACCCTATACCGCTAACGACTTAGTGATAATGCTGAATAAGTGGGGCTAATAAATATCATTGCCTTTGTAGTGAGTGAATATGCAACGTTATTGATTTGTCTCTAATGTCTTGAGTATATTGTCAATGTAACAAGTGAGCTGACAATGCTATACGTTCACTTACTTTATTGGTCGCTTTTATTAATTATATTAAGGAGGTTTGAAAAACTATAAAAATGGATTCGATATGAAAAAAATGATAGTGACGCTTGCTCTAATTGCACCTTTATCTGCAGTGGCTGCACAAAAAGACCCAAATGGTTTCTATATCGGAGTAGGAGCTGGTTCAACTGAACTTGATGATGGTGGTTTTGGTAAGGCCATAACTCGCAAAACCACAACAACTGAAACTGAATCACCTTCTTATAAACTCATTGCCGGTTATCAGATCAACCGTATTATTGGTATCGAAGGCCAATATACTAAATATGGAACGTCTACAACAAAAGTAGGCAGTTCAAAAGCATTCACAACAGATTTTAGTTCAATTAGCGTTGCTGCGAATGTTGGTTATACGTTCGATATTGGTCTTCGACCTTATGCACTTTTAGGTTATAGCTTTTTAAATTCAGAAATTGAAAACAGTGGTAATAATAAATACTTTGCGACTAAGTCATCAACCGTATCTGGTATAAAAATGGGGGTGGGCGTAGAGTATGCAATTCCTGCTGCACCAGCTCTAGCATTACGTGCAGGTATTGATTGGGAAGCAGCTGATATCAAAGTGAAAGATGAAAAGAACAAAGAGTTATCTAACGTTCACACACTAGGCTCATTCTATTTGGCTACAACATACACCTTCTAGGCTAGTGTTATTGAAAAGCTAAGTAGGTGATTGCCCACTTAGCTTTTTTAATATTAAAGTACTTTCCAGATTGGCTTTTTAGCTGTTTTTAATAACCCGTTTTAATAAATCTAGATTAAATTTATCTATCAGCCAGTACAGGCAATATTCTACTCAGCTTATCAAGAGTCTCTTGGTACTCAGAAGCACAATCACTATCAAATACTACACCTCCTCCAGCCCAAGCATAAAGCGTATTGTTTTCTGCCACTAACGTACGAATCGTAATGCTGGTGTCCATTCTGCCATTACGGCTGATATAACCAATGCTACCGCAATACGCCGAGCGACGATGAGGCTCTAGCTCCTCAATGATCTGCATCGCGCGAACTTTTGGAGCGCCGGTAATCGACCCCCCGGGAAAGCAAGCCCTTAATAGGTCATGTGCTGAATGATGGACATCAAGCTCTGCCCTTATCGTGCTCACCAAGTGGTGCACAGCAGGGAAACTCTCTATATCGAATAGCTTTGGTACATGAACCGATCCCGGCTTTGCGACTCGGCCAATATCATTACGAAGCAGGTCGACGATCATCAGGTTTTCTGCCTGATCTTTCTCAGCATTCAACAGGTCTTGAGCATTGGCGTCATCAATCATGGAATTTTCAGAACGAGGACGTGTCCCTTTGATTGGCTTGGTTTCAATGGTGCCACTATTGAGCTCTAAAAAACGCTCAGGTGAGACACTGAGAATGGTGCAGCCTGCTAAACGGATAAAACCAGAGAATGGAGCTGAGTTGTACTGCTCTAACTTTTCATAAGCGAGCCATTCACTGCCTTGGTATTGGGCATTGAAGCGCTGAGCAAGGTTTATCTGATAACAGTCACCCGACAACAAGTACTCTTGAACGCTATCGAATTTATTGGCATAACTTTGTTCAGTCATATTGGATTGCCATGGGGTGGTTAATCCAAACTTCTGATGAGTTCGTTCTGCTTGTTCTTCTTGTTGGCTTGGCGATTGTTGTTGAGTTAACCAATCCCAATGGGTATCAATGTTTTGCCCAACAAGGAACGCAGCTTTAAGCTTATGATCAACAATCACAGCCCATTCATACAATCCAACCGCCATGTCTGGTGCAGAAATATCACGCTTAGCAAGAGAGGGAAGAGCTTCTACTCGTCGCCCTAAATCGTAACTAAAATACCCTAAAGCACCACCAACGAAAGGCAGTTCAGGGTGCTCACTGATTGCGGGTAGTAATTGCTGCTGATATTGGTCGAGTAGTTCGAAAGGGTCTGACTCTGAAACCTCGCACGTCTCATTAACATTGACGGTCGTTTTTGCACCGATTGTCTCGAAGGTGGCGATGGGTTGAGCAACTAAAATGTCGTATCGACTATCAACGTGGCTTTCTGAGGCCGACCGTAATAGCATTGCCCACGGCACGCTTTCAATATGAGAAAACAGCTGTTTAGCTAAAGTTGATTGATATTCAAGCGGCTTGATTTGGATAGAGCGAAATTCGTTGTTATTCATTTGTTTAATTTGTGACAAAGAGTTCGATCACTGCATGGCGTGTGAGAGGAAGCAAGAGTATCATAAATTGAAAATAAAATGGGTTCTTGATTAGAACGGAGTAATCTAAGTGGTTTAGTTTACAGCTATGCAAGCGATTGCTAAAGCAACTAAATACAGCTCAACACAATAAAAAGCTAAACCATCTAATCCGATTCGGCACACATAGCCAAACGATGAACCCACATGGAACCAGAACAATAAAGAGGCATGCAATGACGGTTATTCGTAAGCAAGATGTGATCAGCAGTGTCGCTGACGCACTTCAGTACATTTCTTATTATCACCCTTTAGACTTTGTCCAAGCCCTAGAAAAAGCGTACGAGAAGGAAGAGAGCCAAGCAGCTAAAGATGCTATTGCTCAGATTCTTATCAACTCGCGTATGTCTGCGGAAGGCCATCGTCCAATTTGTCAGGATACGGGTATTGTTACTTGTTTCGTGAACATCGGTATGGATGTTAGGTGGGAAACGGATCAAACAGTACAACAGATGGTTGATGAAGGCGTTCGTCAAGCTTACAACAATCCAGATAACCCATTGCGTGCATCTGTCCTAATGGACCCTGCAGGTAAGCGTATTAATACCAAAGACAACACACCAGCGGTTGTTCACATTAATATGGTTCCAGGCAACAAAGTTGAAATTCAAATCGCGGCAAAAGGCGGCGGTTCTGAGAACAAAACCAAGATGGTTATGCTGAACCCTTCTGATGATATTGCAGAGTGGGTAGAGAAGACGCTACCAACAATGGGGGCAGGCTGGTGTCCACCGGGCATGCTAGGCATAGGCATTGGTGGTACGGCTGAGAAAGCCGCGGTACTCGCTAAAGAATCTCTGATGGAACACATCGATATCCAAGAGCTTATCGACAAAGGCCCAGAGAACGCAGAAGAAGAGCTTCGTTTAGATATCTTCAACCGTGTAAACAAACTGGGCATTGGCGCACAAGGTCTTGGCGGTCTAACGACTGTGGTTGACGTGAAAATCAAAACAGCACCAACGCACGCAGCCTCTAAGCCTGTTTGCTTGATCCCGAACTGTGCGGCAACGCGTCACGTACACTTCACTCTAGACGGCAGCGGCCCTGCAGAGCTAACACCACCTAAGTTAGAAGAGTGGCCAGATATAACTTGGGAAGCAGGCGCAAATACACGCCGTGTTAACCTTGATGAAATTACTAAAGAAGACGTTCAAGATTGGAAGACCGGCGAAACGGTTCTTCTATCAGGAAAGATCTTAACGGGTCGTGATGCAGCGCATAAGCGTATTCAAGGCATGCTTGAAAGTGGTGAAGGTTTACCAGAAGGCGTCGACCTGAAAGGTAAGTTCATTTACTACGTTGGCCCTGTTGATGCTGTGGGTGATGAAGCGGTAGGTCCTGCTGGCCCGACAACGTCTACTCGTATGGATAAGTTCACCGACATGATGCTAGAAGAAACTGGCATTATGGGCATGATTGGTAAAGCAGAACGTGGCCCTGCGACCGTTGAATCAATCAAACAACATAAGTCAGTTTACCTAATGGCTGTTGGCGGCGCCGCTTATCTTGTTGCAAAAGCAATTAAGAAAGCACGTGTGGTTGCGTTTGAAGATCTCGGTATGGAAGCGATCTACGAGTTTGAAGTTGAAGATATGCCGGTAACGGTTGCGGTTGACTCTAATGGCGTGAACGCGCACCAGATCGGCCCTGACACGTGGAAAGTGAAAATTGCTGAAGCTGAAAAAGCATAATTAACCGACGCCAAAAAATTGTAATTGTCGCTAACTTCAGCGTTTGAATTGCAAATCTTGACAGAAAGTTGAAGACAAAAGTGCAGCATTATTTGCACTTTTGTCTTATTATCAATGATATAGTGATAAACACATAGTTTGATATAAGAACATAGGAGAGAGGAATGCCTCGTTTTATTCAGATCCTACAGATTATCTTGGCAGTGGTGATTGGTGCTTTTGTTGGTTACGACCTGATCTTGAAAGGGATCAGTATCTTTGATAATAAATACGTGACGATTACTTGTGCACTTTGGCTAATCGCAGAGATTGCACTGTTTGTTATCTACAAGTTGATTGAAGACGATTAAGAGTCAGATATCGCAGACAAATTCTAAAGCCCCTGATTATGAATGTAGTCAGGGGTTTTTATTCATCTAGCATTAAGAATGGGTATTGCATACTCACCACTATTAGTAAAAGAACAAGCAAAAGAAAAAGCAAAAGCATACAAACAACCCTAATAGGGAAAGAACATAGGCTAGCCTATCTATTATCATAACCGACTGGCCTAATTATCACGGAGTCGTTCAAATGAAACACCTAACTCAAGAAATGAGTGACTTTATAAGCAGAGGAACGGATTCTCACATTCGAGTAGCGGTCACGGGGCTTTCTCGTGCGGGTAAGACAGCATTCATTACTTCGCTGGTTAATCAGCTTCTTCATACGTCTACCCACAAAAATCTGCCTCTACTTGCATCGGCGAGAGATGGCAGAATTATTGGCGCAAAGCGCATCCCGCAACAAAACATGATGATCCCACGTTTCTCTTATGATGAAGCGATGGAGTCGTTGAATGCACAACCACCAGAATGGCCAGTGCCAACGCGAGATGTTAGTGAGATTCGTCTAGCAATTAAATATAAGCCAGCTAAAGGCGCAAAGAAGCTGCTGAGCAAAAACAGCACCCTTTATCTCGATATTGTTGATTATCCGGGCGAATGGCTGCTTGATTTACCTTTGTTGGACATGGATTTTGATACTTGGAGTCAATCTCAATTTGCCGCGTTGAAAGGCGATAGAGAAACCTATTCGCAACAGTGGAACACAATACGTGGCGACATTGACTTGCTAGCCGAAGCAGAAGAAAAGAAACTGGTCGCGATTGCCGATAGCTATACTCAGTACCTTCATACTTGTAAGGATAACGGATTGCACTGGGTACAACCGGGTCGATTCGTATTGCCGGGTGAGCTTGAAGGCGCGCCTGTGCTGCAATTTTTCCCGTGCGCTGCTCCCGAGGGTAAGTTCTCAAAAACCAGCAACTATGCGGTTTTAAAAGCGCGTTATGAAGAGTATCAACAGAAGGTCGTGAAAGCGTTCTATAAGAATCACTTCGCGACGTTCGACAGACAAATCGTGTTAGTGGATTGCTTACAGCCACTTAATGCGGGCTATGATTCTTTCATGGACATGCGTGGCGCATTAGAACAGTTACTTAAGAGCTTTAAGTACGGTCGAAGCAATATCTTAAGACGTTTATTCGCGCCGAAGATCGACAAGATCTTGTTTGCAGCCACCAAGGCTGACCATGTGACACCGGATCAACATCCGAACTTGGTGTCATTGTTACAACAGATGGTGCATCCGGCTTGGCAACAGGCGGCGTTTGAACACATCGACATGAGTTGTATGAGCATTGCGTCTATTCAAGCGACCAGCGCGGGTTATATCTCGTCGGGCTCAGACAATGTTCCGGCGTTGCAAGGTGTGACTTTGGATAATGTCCCTCAAACCATGTATCCGGGAGAGGTGCCGCGTAAACTGCCCAATAAACAGTATTGGGAAACCAACCAGTTTGATTTCACAAGCTTTAGGCCGATGGAGCAGCACTCTGACGAGCCTTGTCAGCATCTGAGAGTCGACAAGGTTTTAGAGTATCTCATTGGCGACAAGTTGAAGTAATTGAGGTAATCAAAATGAGTGAATTAAAAACGAAACAGGTCTTTGATGAACCTTTAAAGACCTCGTTCGATGAGCCGGATAAGAATGAAGTTACCCCAGATTTGGGTGCTCAAAAGTTATTCACGGAACAAGAGAAGTTTGTGCCCGTTGCACCACAAGTGGAAACCGACCTTGATGGAGACGCTGAGCTGCAATTGGAACAAGTGATTCGACCGAGCAAAAAGAAGAAGTGGTTTGGAACGGGCTTACTTGTCGCTTTCTCTGGCCTAGTCGGATGGCAGGCGATTGACTCTGTCATTACAGCTATTCAAACCGCTGACTGGCTAGCTTTAGGTTGGGCAGGTTTCATCGCTGCCATTGCTTCATTAGGTTTAGGCGCAATAGGCAAAGAGTTGTGGAAGCTGCGTTCGCTGAAAGATCATTTCAGTGTACAAGAGCAGAGTGAAGAGCTGTTACAAAGCCAGAGTGTTGGTAAAGGCAAAGCATTCTGTGAAAACATTGCCAAGCAGGGCGGTATTATTGCTGAGTCACCTTCGTACGATAAGTGGCGAAACAGCATTAACCCAGCACACAGTGATGCAGAAGTGTTGGATATGTACGATGCGTTGGTTGTTGCTCAGCAAGATAAAGTGGCGACTCAAATCGTCACTAAGTTCTCGACCGAATCGGCGGCTTTGGTTGCAGTGAGTCCATTGGCTGCTGCTGATATGTTGCTGGTGGCGTGGCGTAATTTCACCATGATAGACAAGCTTGCTGATGTGTATGGCATTGAGCTTGGCTACTGGTCTCGTATAAAGCTATTTAAACTGGTGTTAATCAACATGGCCGCTGCAGGAGCCAGTGAACTCGCGATTGATGCGAGTATGGACCTCGTCTCGATGGATCTTGCAGGCAAAGTCTCAGCTCGAGCTGGGCAGGGGCTCGGTGTCGGCATCCTCACTGCGAGACTGGGCTTAAAAGCCATGACATTGCTGCGTCCTATGCCTTGGCATAATGAGCGAAAAGTAAAACTCTCCGACCTTCGCAAAGCCGTTCTTTCTGAAATAAAGCGCATTACCTTAAAGTAAAGCGAAGTGCTTAAAATTGAAATGTAGGAAATAAAGCGAATTACCTTCCTATAAAGTCTATATACACAAGGAAGTTGAGTGATTTGCGAGCGAAGAGTAAACATATGTTTACTCTTCTTCTTGACTGAACTTAGAGCTTAATTCACACTACTGTCAACTTATCCTGACACCTATAATAGGACTATTTGTGCGTCTTGAAGTATTGTGTGAAGACAGACTCGGCTTAACGCGTGAGTTGCTCGATATCTTGGCCTCAAAAAGCATTGATTTAAGAGGAATCGAAATTGATGTTAAAGGTATTATTTACCTAAATTGCCCGGATATTAATTTTGATGCTTTTAGTGAACTTATGGCTGAAATTCGCCGAATTTCAGGTGTGAAGGATGTACGTAAAATCCAGTTTATGCCAAGCGAAAGGCATAACACAGAACTGATTGCCCTGCTGGCAAACCTACCTGATCCTGTGATTGCGATTGACCTTAAAGGCTCAGTCGACATGGCAAACCACGCTGCATTGAACCTTTTCAACAAACAAGAAGAAGAAGTGATCGGTGAGCCACTAGCGACGTTCGTTCCTAGCTTCAACTTCGCTCGTTGGATTGAAGGCGATGTAACGCGTCACCGTGAAGTCGTGGTGCTAGATGGTCTAGATTTCTCTATTGAAATTCTGCCTATTTATCTAGGTGGTGATGTCAACGAGGCGGTACTGGCGAGTGCAGTAATGACGATTCGTTCTTGTAACCAAGAAATGAACGCGCCAGACGCCATCCCTGAACAGAATAACCTAGGTTTTGAACACTTTGTTGGTGTCTCTAATCGCCATAAAGCCTTGATCAGTCAAGCTAAGAAACTGGCCATGCTAGATCAACCTCTGCTTATTGAAGGGGATACAGGTACGGGTAAAGAGATGCTGGCGAAATCGTGTCATAACCGTTCAAATCGATCTTCTTTTCCATTTTTGATTCTAAGCTGTGCATCAATGCCTGATGACGTAGCAGAAACGGAATTGTTTGGACATGCACCGGGCTCATTCAACCATGAGCAAGGTCATAAAGGCATCTTTGAACAAGCGAATGGCGGTACGGTATTCTTAGATGAAATCGGCGAAATGAGCCCGCATCTACAAATCAAACTGCTGCGTTTCCTACAAGATGGTTCATTCCGTCGTGTTGGTGAAGAAGAAGAGATGCACGCGGATGTTCGTATTATCGCATCAACGCGCCATCGCCTTTCTGAATTAGCCGACTCGGGCTCGTTTCGTGAAGATCTGTTCTACCGCTTGAACGTACTGACTTTGTCGATTCCTGCTTTGCGTGAACGTTCAAACGATGTTGCGCCATTACTGGAGCTATTCGTTGCAAAGTACGCACAGCAGTTAGGTATGTTAAAACCAAAGTTGACTCAAGAACTAATCGACCAATTAGGTAACTACCAATGGCCAGGCAATATTCGTCAGTTAGACAACATGGTTCTACGTGCACTAACAGAGTTGGATTCAGATACGTTAACGGTTGAGCAATTCCACCTGCCACAGCTTGACACTATGACTGCTGGAATGGCGAATTTAAGCTTAGACGGCTCGCTAGACGAGATCATGAAAGACTATGAATCTCAGATTTTAGAGAAGCTTTATCAGTCATTCCCATCAAGCCGTAAGCTTGCTAAACGTTTGAATGTATCTCACACCTCAATTGCGAATAAGCTTCGTGATTACGGTATCAGAAAGAACTGATGATATTAGACTGCTAAATTCGGTAAGAGTGAGGCGGTAACGAAAAAGAGACAAAAGAATAAGAACAAGACTATGGAAGATTCGAGTACGCAGCAACGTATTGATAAACGTGATGGCAACCTAATTTTACGAACGGCTGAGATCTATGATGCGAGCATGATTAGTGAGTACTTTCAGGTGAACAGAGAGTACCTTAAGCCTTGGGAACCTACCCGAGAGGATGCGTTCTTTGACAGAGCGGATTGGGCTCAACGGCTGATTAAGTTAAACGAACTCCATAAATTGGGGCTAGGCTATTATTGCTTGTTGATTAATGCTGATTCAAATGAAATGTTAGGTACCATATCGTTCAGTAATTTGTCTCGTTTCCCGTTCTACGCTTGTAATGTCGGTTACTCATTGGCGCAAAGTGCACAGGGCCACGGTTACATGCGCAGAGGCTTGAGCATGGCTAAAGACTACATGTTTGACGTGCAGAACATGCACCGCTTAATGGCGGGCTACATGCCTCACAACGAACGAAGTGCGGGTGTATTAGAGCATCTTGGTTTTGTTCGAGAAGGTTTTGCCAAAGATTATCTACAGATAAACGGTAAATGGGAAGATCACGTGTTGACGGCACTGGTAAACCCAAACTGGCAAGATAAACGCTCCGTGTGAGTGTCAAACATTGAATTTAGATACAGCGGAGAACATAAATAAAATGAAGTCATCGCTGTATCGAAAGAACATATAGGCATGGTAAGCCCATAAGCCTGAGAAGATATTTGAGGAATTTTGATGTCATATACAACTTTGGAAGAATACCAAAGAAAATGGATTTTCACTCACCAGTCAATGCCACTACCCGCTGAAGATTTGGAAAAGATAAAACCAATGACACAGGCGAGAGCATCTCAGTTTTGGAAAGAGAACGTAAGCCCTCAAAGCCCGGATGCAGAAAGACTAAGTTCGCAAGATTGGCCAAGCAAAGCGTCGAACTGGAATGAAGAGATCAGCTGGATGGCAAATTGGGAAGCCGATGAGCCTGAAATGCCAGAAGAAATCCTTAACTTCATTGATTGGCAAGATGACGTAACTGTTTATTTTTGCTACGAAAAATATAATGTTCTTGAAACCAAATGGTCGGTTTTCAAGAAGCATTGGAAAAACTTTTTGTTCTACGATGATGGCCCTATCTTACTCGGTCGCCGTCGTTCAGAAGCACTTTGGTTTGCTACAAATGGTACGGTTAAAATTGGTAACCGTGCTTAAGTTGGTTTGATTTAATCGTGCGAGTGTTGGCGATCCGATCAACAGATAGACAGACAAGAAGCGAGCATTAAGCTCGCTTTTTTTATACCTGATGATCTTTGAAGATCATGGGGAATACCCACTGTCTGAGCTCAATTGAAAATGAGCGCTTCCACTTTTTTAAAGTGGGCAAATTACGAAATTGAGATCGCTATCTCATTGGGTTAGTTGAAGTTTTGTGTGTTTGAGCTATCTTAATATTACTGCCTTAGTGGAGGTGAAGTATTATGATTTGGGATACTCTCGAACGTGTAAATAAACTTCGCAAGGAAGCAATGGAAGATCCAGAGTTTTTGGATTCAGCAAAAATGCATGAGGAATGGCTTTTAAGCGAAACTCATAATCAATTGAACCAAGGAGCTAAAGAGAAGAAACCGAAAAAGTTATCTGATATTTATGAAAATACGGATTTTCCTATCAACCCAACAGGTACGAAACATTAACAATGATGAACTGCAATACGGCTAAGGCTCTTAACCAAGATGCGATAAGTCGACTAAACATACCAGCCTTAAGCCACCAATAAAAAAGCCACTTTCAACGAATCGAAAGTGGCTTTTTCTTTTCTCGTTAGCTTCTTTACTCATTAACAACTAAAGCTAATCGTTTTTAAACCTAGTTATTAATCAGGCTTAACCCGCTTGGTAATGCATCACCAAATACGCGTTTAGACTCGCTCTCAGAAAGTTCAGTGACTTCACTCACTAGCGTTAGCCATGAATCAGGTACCTTGCTTTGCTTTAATTTATCAAGAACTTGAGCACGGTAGTCATCAGAGATATCGAACTGTCGGTCACCTGTCTTGCGGCAAATCATCACTGCCGCGAAAGCTATCATTTGCTCTTTCTGCCGATTCTGGTCAAGCAGCTTTGGTAACCACTGTTCTGCTTGCTCTCTTGGAATGACGCTGTGTTGGCTTCCGTATAAAGGTGTACGAGACGCTAAGCGACCCAGAGCCCACCAGTGAGCCTGTTCGAACTGATTATGGTTAATTGCTTTGCTCAAGAACCATGTAGCCAATAGAACTTTATCTTCCACCTCGAGTTGCTCAAGGGACGCTGCCAATCTCACCATGGCTTCATAACCATTGTCTTGTGCATCTTTAGCCGTTTTAGGGTTCTTCATTGCACCGGGGTGAAGGTATTTCGCGATATCAGCCAAGATGGTCTCTTGCTGCTCTTGATTCAGGCCACCCGCAACTCGACGCCAGAATACCCACCAATCTGTCCAACCTTGATGGTTCTGGAATTGGATATTTTGTTGGTAGAGGCCCCAAATTTGTTCGATACGCCATGAGTCGGTTGGATCACCAAAGCCAGGTCGCATAGAGTAACCCGCTAAACGGAGCCAGTTTTTCTCGTGTGCTTCAGAGCGACGACGTCGTTTACGACCTAATGAGAACGAATCAAACAGGTGACGGAGAGTAGTAAAGTCCCACTCTTCGCGCTTACCAAGTCGTTTCTCAAGATCTTTGGCCAGCGTTTTGATCTCTTTAGATTCCGCACTTTTCTTGTTGCCGCTGTACAGGCGAGAAATCAACTCCTTACATTCGTCCAGTCTTGGATGAAGTTTAGAGTTATCGGACTCATCGCCTTGCTTGTTTCTGACTTCAAACTCGAGCAACCAACGTTTAGAGTCATCTTCTGTACTCACACACTCCATTTTCAGTGTGCCGACTTCTGTTAATTGACACGCGAGCAATACTTCGACGCGTTCTTTTTGGTTGGCTTGGAGCTCTGCAGTACCTGAACCTTCCAGTGTAGAAATGTACGGCGGAAGAGGGGAGAACAAGTCAGCGTCGACATTGACCATCACACCATTTTGAATAGCGGTGTCATGAGCAATTTGATCGTGTGTTGAAGTCAGAAGATTAAATCGTACCGGTTCGCCTAAAGTCAGTGAGAAACGACGGCTGTTCAAGCGTATCTCTTGGCCTTCTTCTGTCCCTCTGGCAAGCAAACAAAGCGCTTTGCCCATCTTGTTCTTCTCTTGTAGATGCAAAAAGTAAGAACGAGCGGCACCACCACCGATTTTCAGTTGTGCACCACGGCGTGCTTTACCAAAAGCTACAGCACCAAGGGCTACAGACCAGTCAGGGTGAGGGTTATCTAAGACGGTGATTGGTGCACCGTTCCAATTGCCAAGTAACTGAGTAATTCGCTCTGTTACCAGTTCACTGTTGAACACACCACCATTGAGTAGCACACCAACAGGAATTGCAGGTTTGGTATCATCAAACTTAACAGAGTCTGACTTTTCCAATGCGGCTTTAGATACTTGCTGATGTGTCGCTAGGAATTCGGCAACGTGCTTACTTACAGCAGGATCTGCTGCGTAGGGTAGACCGAACTCTACAACCGCGCTACGTCGTTTGTCGGGTACTTCCGTAAACTCTGAAAGCGGGAAGAAACCTTCTAGTGCAATCTGATGAACTTCTTGTTTGGTTAAACCAATACTCTTGGTACCGCCAAGCAGTTTTGAACCGCTGCCCAGCATGGTGATCTTCACATCGTCTGGCGCATTAGCAGAAAGCAGGCTCTCTTTTGCGGCGCGAGTCTGCTGAATAAGCTTGGTTAGGCTCGAAGCATTCAATTTTTTGTTTTGATTGAAGCGCTGCTCTGCAAGGTGGGCAAGAGCTAAATCGAGGTTATCACCCCCGAGCATCAAGTGTTCGCCAACGCCGATACGGTCGAGTGCGAGCTCTTGATTGCCACCGTTATCCGATTTGAAGCTCGCTTCGATCAAACTTAAATCGGTAGTACCGCCACCAACATCACACACTAGAATCAGCGGGATCTGTTGAAGTTCGTCTGTAGCGGTTTGTTGGTGACGGGCATACCAGTCATAACAAACGGCTTGCGGCTCTTCGAGCAATAGAATCTTACCTAAACCAGCAAGTGCTGCCGCTTCGAGTGTCAGCTTACGTGCTGTCTCATCGAATGAAGCAGGAACGGTGACTACAACGTCTTGGTCTTCAAGCTTATTGCTTGGGTTACGGTAGTTCCATGCTTGACGGATGTGGTTAAGGTAGCTTGCGCTTGCGACAACAGGAGACACCTTATCGACGTCAGTTGCGCCTGCCCAAGGCAGAATGTCGGAGTTACGATCAACCGCTTGGTGAGATAACCAGCTCTTAGCACTGGATACTTGGCGGCCTTCGACTTTTGCGCCCAGTTCGCGAGCCCATTCACCAACGATGACATTTTGAATATCGCCTTCAACTAAGCTCGGTTCCCAAGGCATGGTGAGATCGGAAGGGGAGATCTGACCTTGTGCGGGATGATAACGAAATGATGGAAGTAGAGGCTTGCGAACCACTTCACCGGGGCCGATGAGTTGGTCAATATCGAAAAGAGAAACGGGAGCATGTTGTAGGTCGTCGTTGATTTCACAGTAAGCGACAACAGTATTGGTTGTGCCTAAGTCAATGCCGACTAAAAAACGAGGAGATGCCATACAAAACCTTATTCTGCCAAAGTGATGACCAGTTAATGGATAATTTTGGTCTTATTATTGTCTTTGGAATGCTTTTAATACAGGGCTAGGGAATCGCATTGATAAAGTAACGGCACCCGCTAAGGTGCCGTTGATTCATTATGCTTCTACGTTTGAGTCGTTATTCGAGTCTTCACGAACGTCGAACTCAACATGCCATTTCTGACCATTGTCAGTGGCTATCGCTTCTAGGTATAACGTGCCTAATTCAGTAACACGAGACGCCAAAGTCACCGGAACCACTTCACCTTCGCGACGACCTTCAGAAACAGGCAGTGTCACTTGGATTTCAGGAAGCTCATCAAGATCTTCTGGAGCCCAGTGATCAAGGTGCGTACCTGCTTGGTCTTCACGACGTGTTGTTGAACCGAAGAATTGGAAGTGTACTGGCTGGCCAATCACTAGACCAAACTCTTGACTCGGAACTTGAACGCTTGAGCCTTCTTCCATGCCAAATGGTGCAACACACAGTGCTTCCATTGGAGGAGCCATACCTGGGATAGCTGGCATCGCGCTTTCAATTCCTACGTAATAAGAAGAAGCGATACCACCGCGGATACGAACGCCTTGGCCACGACGTACTGCGCCGTAGTAAGAAGCGCCACTTGCAACCGCTAGATCTAAGTCTAAGCCTGAAAGCTGTTTAGCGAATTCAGCGTCGGCATTAATTAGCCATTCATTGATCGTGTCTGAAAGACGATCAGCAAGTAGGTTAGATTTTAGAACACCACCATTGAACAGTACCGCTGTTGGTTTGATGAAGTCTGCTGCTGGCGCTTCTGACCCTTGCGCTTCTGTACCGGGCATGTTTGCAAACGGGTTGAAATCTTGTTGAGCGGTTTCGCTATTTCCAGAAAGCGCATTGGCTTGCTTAGAAAGGAACGCGGCAATATGACGAGTAATACCCGCATCTTGAGCGTAAGGTAGACCCATTTGAGTCAATGCACCACGAGTTTTCTGTACCGGGTGATCCGTTACAGCGACTTGTGGGAAGAAGCCATCAACCAATGTTTGTTGTACTTCTTGCTGAGTCAGTTCTGTTTTCAGTGTTGCGCCAAGTAGCTTAGAGCCGCGGCTTGGAACAACGATGGGCACAGATTGAAGTTCAGCATCATTTAGCAATGCTTCTTTCGCATCACGACACGCATGAGTCATCGCTTGAACCTGCCAAGGAGCCAGTTCTTTACCTTCTTGAGCTAACTTCATTTTCAGACGGTAAGCTAACGCTAAGTCCATATTGTCGCCGCCAAGTAGGATATGCTCACCTACCGCGATGCGGTTCAGACTTAGGTTGCCTTCGTCTTGTGTTACTTCAACTAACGAAAGGTCGGTTGTACCACCACCGATATCGACAACAAGAACGATGTCGCCAACGTTCACTTCATCGCGCCAAGTATCGTTGCTGTTATCAATCCAGCTGTAAAGAGCTGCTTGTGGCTCTTCAAGAAGCGTTAGGTGAGTAAAACCAACATTACGCGCAGCTTCAGCCGTTAGGTCTCGAGCCGCAGGATCGAACGAAGCTGGAACGGTGATCGTTACATCTTGGTCTGCCAGTTTGTGTTCTGGGTTAGCGTGGTTCCAAGCATCTTTAAGGTGCTCAAGGTACAACTCAGTTGTCTTAAGCGGAGATACCTTTTCAACTTCTTCAGGGCTGCCTGCTGGAAGGAACGCATCACGACGGTTAACACCACCGTGGCATAGCCAAGATTTTGCACTTGCGACCAAACGGATAGGGGTTTTCGAACCTAGGTTACGAGCAATCGCACCGACTAGCGCTTTAGGTTCAGAACACCAAGGAAGAACGCGAGAGCCCGCATTCATTTCATGTTCGTGCGGCTGGTATAGGAACGAGCCAAGTTGGCTGCGAGTTTCTACGGTACCTGGAGCCGTCAATTGAGGGATTGGCATCACCTCTACACGAGCATCTTCATTGCTTGTGTCGATGTAAGACAAAACGCAGTGTGTAGTACCTAAATCGATACCGACACTGAACTTAGGCGCTTGCTGTTGCTCTTGAGAAGATAGCTCTTGTGAATGCGTCTGTGCAGATGACTCGTGTGATGATGGCTGAGTTTGGTGTTCCATTATAGCTCCACCTCTGCCGGTGCAATTACAGATGCATCGTAGTTTTCAGCAAGCTTAGGCAGGTTCATGTCAGTTGCTTTCCAACCTTTGTGAACCAGTGTGCCGTTGAATGGCGCATTACCCGTTACGTTGCCTGTTAGGCGAATTTCTTGAGGGTTGAAACCTTCAACAACCGTGATACGTGTTTCTTCATCTTCAGTGCGGATGTGAGACAGCGTTACGTAATCGGCTAATACTTTTTGACCGCCAGTGTGAATAACACGAGCTGCCGCGCCAACTTCCTCATCAGAGAATGACGTTAGGTCTTCTTTTAGGAAGTCAATTAAACGAGCTTCTTGCTGCATGATAGACAGTAGCTGCATTGCAGAATCTGTTGGTGCTGTTGCCAGCTTAGATTCAACTTCTACTACTTTTTCGATCACACGTTCAACTTCAACAACTTTCTCTACTTCGACAATTTTCTCAACTGGCTTTTCAACTTCAACGATCTTTTCTACTGGTTTTTCTACGACTTTCTCAACCACTTGGGTTTTACGAGAAACGGCAATAAGCAGTAGTAAAACGCTTGATGCAGTTAGGCCTGCGTGAAGCATATCAAACGTTTGTGGGATTAGGTTCAAATCAACGATCATAGTGATTTCTCTTTAAAATTGATTTAACGGTATATTCGTCGGTTTAAAGGAATATACAGATTGGAAAGAAACTCGGTAGCACGAGACTGAAACGGTCGCTTTCAAGCTATAAATATGGGTGGATACTAGCATATTCAAGGCTTAAGAGGTGTATTTAATGTTTTCAAACAAGTGGCTTTTTAGTGTGTTAGCTTGAAATTTAGTCGAGATTTGTCTGGTTATTGGTCATGGGGGTCAGTAAAATTTACAAAATGCCCGTTTAATGTGACATTTAGGACTAAACATGAATGGAGCATTATTTCCGTCCGTTATATACTTTTCATTCAATAGAGCCTATTTGGAACCCGCATGCCCCAAACTACTGCCCCACTAACAGGGTTGAAGAGACAAACTCTCCCGTTGGTCGTATTTTCGGTCAGTTTTTTGATTACTGTTTTGTGCTTTGTATTAGTCATGCTTAATCAAAAGCGTGCGCTGAATATGAATTTGGATAGTTTTGCTACTCACCAGACATTGAGCTTGGAAGCCTTTATAGATAATGATGTTGCATATATTGGGTCTGGTGCTAATTTTTTCTACGCAAATGACCCTGAAAATTGGGATAAGTTTGATCGCTTTGCTAAGCAAACCATAGATGATTCAAAGAGTTTAATTGCCTTGCAGTGGATGCAAAAAGTGCCCGCAGACGAGATAGCTGAGCACACGGCGAAAATGAAAGAAAAGTACCCATTCTTTAAGCTGTATACCATTCCTAAGAACCAAGCAAAAACCTATGGCTACATTTTGGATGGTCAGCCAGCTTTCGTTGCTAGCGATATTTTCCCCAACACAGAACCAAACAACAAAGTTCTTGGCTTTTACTCTTCTAGAGAGCGATTTGATCTCGTTCTAGATAATATCAAACAGACACGTAAGGCGAATATTTCAGACAAAGTTCGCTTGATACAAGATGGGCTAGATAAAGACACAAAAAAGAGTGGCATGTTGGTGTATCACCCTGTCTTTGAGGGAGAGAGTGACAACTTACTCGGCGTTGTAATTGGTGTGGTTCGCACCACATACTATTTTGAGAACTTGCTGGCTTCGACGGTTGGGGATATGAATGTTTATGTCCGCGTTAGTGATGTCGGTTTTGAAGCCGAAGATGCACCTGTCTTGTTCGAAACGAAAGGTTATGAGGGTGTGACTGGACAACATATCACCAAGAAAATCACACTCACTAACCGTGAATGGGTTGTCGACTTCAAGATAGACTCATGCATTTCGTTTAATGGTTACCTGGTGTTGGCCGGGATTGCCCTCGTGGGCACGACTATTTCACTGTTGCTTTCTTATATCGTTAAACTGCAAGTCCAAGAAAAAGTACGCCTGTATAAAATGATTGATGAAAGAACGGAAGAACTCCGTTTTCTTGCCAATCATGACAGCCTCACAGAGATTTATAATCGACGAGCCTTTAATAAGGTGCTCGATAAAGCGATACAAGGTGACAAGCCGTTTAGCTTGATTGGATTTGATGTCGATAAATTTAAAGGGATTAATGATCAATTTGGCCACCCGGCTGGTGATGCCTTACTGGTTCATGTAATTCAGTTGATTTCAGGCAGTTTGAAAGAGGGCGATCATGTCTTCCGTATGGGAGGAGATGAGTTTGGTATCATTTCGAGCGTCATTGAACACGACGCGCTGGCACGTTATTTAGAATGTATTTTAGATACGGTGAGCGAGTCTCACTGTGAGCATAAAGGTCAACTATTGAGTTGTACTCTAAGTATCGGTGCTACCATCCGCAGTAAAGAAGACATCGAAGAGCTCCTTCAAAAAACCGATAGTATGCTTTACCTAAGTAAGTCAAATGGCCGAAATCGCGTTACAATTGCAGGCTAAATGAGCACTTGATGCAACTAGGGTCGAGTTCTGTATTGGGCTCATGTACAATTTGACAAAATTTTTGACGAGAGAATTAGGCGACGTATGAATCACAATCGAGTGGTATGTTTCGATTTGGAAATGTGCTGTTGGAGCGAAGACGGTGTGGGAACAACAGGCGAGATCATTGAAGTTGGTCTTGCTGAAATTGATCTAGCATCTGGCACTATCGTCAAGCGAGCACAATACTACGTTAAGCCAGAGAAAGATGAAGTCTCTCTGTTCTGCGCCGAGCTAACGGGCATAACACCTCGTAAAATCGAAAAGCAAGGTCGTCCATTAGAATCGGTCATCAAGTCGATGATTAAGAACTTCGGTGGACCAAAAAAAATCTATGCAGCGTGGGGACGTGACGACCTTATCTTACACAAAGAGTGTATTGAGAAAGGCATCGAACCTCCGTTCAGCGAGTTCTTGAATATCGCCACGCTTTATCGAGTTCAGAATCGATTGAAAGAAAAACGTATTGGTCACCGTGCTGCTCAAGAAGCGAAAAACATTGAGTGGGAAGGTCGTCAGCACTCAGGTTATGTTGACGCTTATAACTTGGCAAAGCTTGCGCTGACTATGTTGTAATCGTTTGTATTTCAGAGAGGCGCTTGGTTAAATACTGAAAGGTTAAACACTTAAAGTTAGCCTGAATCTTGTGAGTTATTAAAATGAAGAGCCACCTACTTATTAGGTGGTTTTTTTGTGCCTGTTATTTGAGGGTAATGACGATCCAAATTGAGGGTAATGACTATTCACGTTAAGGGCAATGACTATCCCAAGAAACCTAATTTCAACAAGTGGTTTATCAATAGTGAATGGCTACATCGCTTATTTTACGAGTGAATAATATTGGTTTGAAATTTAGCTTTTTAATTAATATTAAATCGCAGGTCTCGACCTTGATTGGGTAGGGCTAGGTGGTAGCGTTAGCTCACCCAAAACAAGGAGAATAGGATGAAGAACATTATTAAGTATGGATTGGCACTGGGGGCGCTAAGCGTAAGTGCGTTGGTTTCGGCACAACCCGTTGTATTGATAAATACCTTTTCAGTCGAGCCGGCCCATGAGGCCGCTACATTAACGTATTGGGAAAATGCGCGAGACGTATTGATGAAGCAACCCGGATACCTATCGACCAAACTGCACCGCTCTTTAAGCTCGGACGCGACATACCGCTTTATCAATGTCGCTGAATGGGAGAGTAAGAAGCAATTCCATGATGCAATACAAGTGATGAGAAAAGAGCTACCACCTTTAAAAATCGAAGGGGTTTCTGCTGACCCTAACTTGTATGAAATTATTCGCGACTAATCAGGAAACCACATAATGAAAACAACTCTAGGAACCTTTTTAGCTATTTTTAGCTTTCTACTTTCAGCGACTCTTTTTTCAACCCATGCCCATGCTGCGGCATACGGTGTGTCAGTCGCTTGGAAAACCGACGATGCTCAAGCGGTATTTGAGGCGATGCCTCATCAGAAAAAAGCATTTGCTAACTTAATTGACGCGGGCTTGGTACACGATATGTTCGTATCGGAAAGCTTTATCGGAGACAAGAAATTTCCGATGATTAAGTTTGTGATTGAAGCGGACAGTGAACAGCACGTTCGAGAGTTGATTGGTAACCTACCATTCCAATTTAAAGAGCTTGTCGAGGTGACTGAAATCAGAGACATCGGTAATAAGTGGTTAAACACTGACGTCGCTTTCAAAAACTACGCAGTCGAACTCGCTTGGACAGAGCCTGAGAATCAATTCATTGTCGATGAGATTATCAGCCAAGATTTACAAATGGTTGTCGATTGGAGCGCTCAAGGCGTGATTACTTCTGCTTACTTAAAACATCAAGAAATAGCTCAAGAGAAGCCAAACCAAAAAGCGATGATCAGACCCATTTACTCAATGGCAATATTGGCTAAAAACGAAGAACAAGCTCGCGGAGTTGCCAGTCAGTTGAATGCAGTAAAGTTAGGCTTCGCTGAAGTTATGATTAGTGAACTTGGATTCAAACTGGAACTATAATTTCGCTAGAACAGAATTGTGACCTCGTTTTCAGATTGCGTAACGACGAGGTCTTAATATAGGACCATGACAAGTTTAGAGTTAAACTTGGCTATGTTCATAGGTGAGTGAGTTTTCGTGACTGGCTCACCTTGTTGTTATTTTATCTTGTTACTTGCTGAGCTTATATTTGGCTTAATTATTGACTAAACTTATTACTCTTCTTTTCCATGTATGGTTTGGTATTAGCTCGACCAAATAAACACCTTTTTGATGACCTTTTATTTATGAACGCCTCGCCGAAATGAACGCCAATAGCCCTGATAAGATCACCTTAGACGCTTCGGGTATCGAATTGAATAACAATACTCTCATTAATTCGAGCTCTAACAAGCAGGTCACCTTGTCTTCATCCGAAAGTTTGATCCTTGAACATTTGGTGATGAATAGCCCGAAAGCGATTGGCCGAGACTTCCTTCTTGAACATTGCTGGCCTGGGCGGGTGGTGACAGGAAGCTCGCTAAACGTAGCGATAAAGAACATTCGTACAGCGTTGAATGAACTGAACTGTGAGTGCAAAATTTTAACGGTTCAGAAGCAAGGGTACAGTTTTAGCAGGCCTCAACAGCTTGGTGGTTATCTATCAACACCCATTTCTGCTATTCAAACTCAAGTAGCTCAAGTTAATGTTCCTAATGAAACCGTTGAGCTAGAGGTTTTTAATACTGACAGTGATCGCAGTGATGACAGTAAAAGCGAGTCTGTATTACCCCAACAACGGGAACTTCATAAACAGCGAAGGGTTAAGAGTTTTCTCACTCGTCACCAATCTCGTATCGTAGGGATGGTCGTCAGCGCGCTTCTTCTCGTGCTGTTTTATCAGTTCGTTTTTTTTATGGATAAAACGAGCTATCGTGGCATGGATGTTTATCACGACAGTTTGAATTTTGATCAAGAATTATTAACCGAACTCAATACCGTCTCAGAACTCGGTGTTGATTCGCTTTATCTGCATCGCATCGGAGTTGGGTGCCAGAATATCCAAGCCGTCGCATTGATAAACGGGCGCTGGAAAGAGATGAGTCACCAGTTTAAATCTTTGTCTTGCGATGACGATAATGACGATGAGCGAGGGTGAGTGATATGAATCGTAAGTTTTGGATGCCTATCTTACTCACGTTTTTTGTGATTCTAAATGTAGGCTTAATTTCTGGGCTCGCAACCAAAAGTACTTATAAATTTTCCGCAGAATACCCGATGGTAGGCTGGGAAAAAATATCACTTCGATTGGAAAATGGTCGAGTCAAAATGCAGTACATTGGTTACGATATCGATGGGAATATCGCTCAAACTAAGCAGATGTTTGGCGTGTTCTTGCGCTGGGGGAATCATTACTACTTTTATCAATTGGATCAAGATCAGGCCCAAGATAAGCAGACATTTAATATCAAGCACTTATACATTCAACAAACACAAGGCAAGCGCAGTGTGTTGGTATCAAATCAGCGCGGCCTTTATGTCACTAAGAAGGGCACGCCGTTAGAGCTCAAAGGCATCATGCATGGCGACCGTTTACGTTGATCCAGTCACTTAACGTGAGTATCGAGCCTTTGGTTAGCTTTTACCGATGACGTTCAGCTTAGTTTTGATAAAGTCACTGTGGTCAACGTAGAGCAGTTCTGCGGTTTTACGGATCACTGAATCTTCAAGTGGGTCAATCTCTCCATCCGCATGCGCGACTTCCCACATAGCTTTGATTAATTCTATGCGAACCGGCTGCGAAAGCTCTCGCAGTTGAGAAGTGAAATCGTACAGAGAAACAGATTGTTCAACTTGAGGCTCAGCTTGTGTTAATAAAGCTTTTGATTCTTCTTCGGTTATGTTCAGTAAACGCTGAAGTAAGTGCAGTTTGGCTTGTTGCTCTGATTCGTTGATCGCGTGGTCTGCACCAGCGACTTCGCATAACAAGCTGGCGATGGCTAAGTTAGGTGAGGCAGTGGGCGTTTTGCCTAAATCAGAGCCGTCAACTAATTGTTTAAATAACGAGGTAAGTGAGTTAAACATAAGAGCATTCCAGTTATGGTGAATATTATTACTATTGGGCCTACGGAGTGTGATCGCAAGCGTCTTTACTTAAAACTGACATTACGAAGAGGTCAGCAATAAGGAACACTTGTTTAGGGCGTGTTGACCTTTCGCGGTTAAACTTTGTTCGAGATAAAAGCGTTTTAATCGCGGCGAGGGGGAAGTAGCCTAGTCATT
>NZ_JBFSPI010000021.1:0-66483 GCF_041464685.1 Vibrio sp. 10N.237.312.B06 | reverse complement strand
CCTGCGACCCCATCATTATGAGTGATGTGCTCTAACCAACTGAGCTAAGTAGCCATTTCCAAATTGTTGCTCATTTCGAGACGTTGCCGCTTCGTTGTGAACGGGGCGCATTATGCGGAGTTGAGTGAAACCCGTCAACTTTTTTTTTGAATAAATCACGAATAAACATCTGTTCGGTTTCTTTTTAGTCAAAGAGGCGTATTTGTCAGCAAGAAATAGGTTCAAATGCCGATATATATAGGAAGTTAAGTTTTGGATAAGAAGCTCTTTAGAAAGAGCGAAAACGAAAAAGGCCAGTGAATTCACTGGCCTTTTATTAGATGTTTATCGGTAATTAAACGTTGAAACGGAAGTGAACAACATCACCGTCTTTAACGATGTATTCTTTGCCTTCAAGACGCCATTTACCTGCATCTTTTGCTCCGCTTTCACCGCCAAATTCGATGAAATGTTCGTAGCCAACTACTTCTGCACGGATGAACCCTTTTTCGAAGTCGGTGTGGATCTTGCCTGCAGCTTGTGGCGCAGTCGCACCGACAGGGATCGTCCAAGCGCGAACTTCTTTAACACCTGCAGTGAAGTAAGTCTGAAGAGTAAGTAGTTCGTAACCAGAGCGGATCACTCGGTTAAGGCCTGGTTCTTCGATACCCATGTCTGCAAGGAACTCTTCACGATCTTCATCGTCAAGTTCAGAAAGCTCTGACTCGATTGCAGCACAAACAGCAACAACAACGTTGCTCTCTTTTTCTGCGTACTCACGAACTGCGTCTAGGTAAGGGTTGTTTTCAAAACCATCTTCAGCAACGTTTGCGATGTACATTGTTGGTTTAAGCGTTAGGAAGTTAAGGTAGTCGATCGCCGCTACTTCTTCTTTAGCAAGTTCAACAGTACGAGCCATACCACCTTCTGTCAGGATAGGTAGTAGCTTTTCAAGAACCGTAGTTTCGAATTTAGCGTCTTTATCGCCGCCTTTTGCTTTTTTAGCATTGCGGAATATTGCACGTTCACAGCTATCTAGATCGGCAAGAGCAAGCTCAAGGTTGATCACTTCGATATCTTCGATAGGTGATACTTTGCCTGAAACGTGAACGATGTTTTCGTTTTCAAAGCAGCGTACAACGTGACCGATAGCATCAGTTTCGCGGATGTTAGCTAGGAACTTGTTACCTAGACCTTCGCCTTTAGATGCGCCAGCAACTAGGCCTGCGATATCTACGAATTCCATTGTCGTTGGAAGGATCTTCTGTGGATTAACAATTTTTGCTAATGCATCTAAGCGTAGATCTGGAACCGGAACGATACCTGTGTTTGGTTCGATCGTACAAAATGGAAAGTTTGCTGCTTCGATGCCTGCTTTAGTCAGTGCGTTAAACAGAGTTGACTTACCAACGTTTGGTAGACCAACGATGCCACATTTAAAACCCATGATATAAACCTTATTCTGCTTTGAACGTATGTAAGCGATTTTGTGCTTTTGGTAGGCCATCTTTCAATAAGATGTCTAGGCTACGAACCGATTCGTCAACGACAGCCTCGATACACTCTTGCTCTTTCGCAGGAGCTTTGCCTAATACATAACCTGCAACTTTATCTTTGTGTCCTGGATGGCCAATGCCTAATCTAAGACGATAGAATTCTTTATTGTTACCCTGTTTGCTTATGATGTCTTTCAGACCATTATGTCCACCATGACCACCACCTTTTTTAAACTTACCAATACCTGGAGGGAGGTCTAACTCATCGTGAGCGACCATGATCTCTTCTGGTTTAATTTGGTAGAACTTTGCCAGTGCTGCAACTGCTTTGCCGGATAAGTTCATAAAAGTCGTTGGGATCAGCAAACGAAGATCTTCACCATGAACCATGATACGACCCGTTAGGCCAAAGAACTTTGGTTCGTTCTTCAGTGTCACGTTGTGTACACGTGCTAATTCTTCAACTACCCAAGCACCCGCATTGTGGCGAGTTTTGGCGTATTCTGGACCTGGATTAGCCAGTCCAACGAGAAGTTTTATTTGTTGGCTCAAGGTATGGATCTCTCTTGGGATTTCAAAAAGCGCCGTATGATATCACAGTTTATGAAAAAGGTGCGAGCTAGCTGATAGCAACTCAATGATTCAAACTGTGGTCAAATTCACTTTGTGGTCGTTATACCAATCGTAGTAAATAACTGGTCACCCTAGCTGGTTAAAATGCTCGATAACTGCGTTATAATTTTTGATTGTAGAATAACTACTTATCAAAAAATTACGCCTTGTTCTCAAGCTTTTTTCCTGCGCTATTTCTGAACACTTATTTACTGTGATTGGTATTGGATATAAAAAAAGCACTTCATCGAATGAAGTGCTTAATATCTTTTTCAGATTGTTCTGCTAAAGCAAAGCTATAGAGCTTTGATTAGTTGAACATCGCAGAGATAGACTCTTCGTTGCTGATACGACGAATCGCTTCAGCAAGCATGCGAGAAAGGCTTAGTTCAGTTACTTTACCTGTCGCGGCCATTTCCGGAGAAAGCTTGATTGAATCGGTAACAATAACTTGGTCTAGAACTGAATTGCGAATGTTTTCTGCAGCAGTACCAGAGAATACAGCGTGAGTTGCGTAAGCGAATACACGCTTAGCACCGCGCTCTTTAAGCGCTTCAGCTGCTTTACACAGTGTGCCACCAGTATCGATCATGTCATCAACGATAACACAGTCACGACCTTCAACATCACCGATTAGGTTCATTACTTCAGAAACGTTAGCACGTGGACGACGCTTATCAACGATAGCGATATCAACATCACCTAGCGCTTTAGCTGTAGCACGAGCACGTACAACACCACCAAGGTCTGGAGAAACCACAACTGGGTTTTCTAGGCCACGGTTAGCCATGTCTTCTAGAAGAACTGGAGTGCCGAAAATGTTATCAACAGGTACATCGAAGAAGCCTTGGATTTGCTCTGCGTGTAGGTCGATAGTCAAAACGCGGTCAACACCAACGTTAGAAAGGAAATCTGCAACAACTTTTGCAGTAATAGGCACACGAGCAGAACGTACACGACGATCTTGACGGGCATAACCGAAGTAAGGGATTACAGCAGTAATACGGCCAGCAGAAGCACGGCGCATTGCGTCAATCATTACCACCAATTCCATAAGGTTGTCATTGGTTGGTGCACAAGTTGATTGAATCAGGAATACATCGCTACCACGAACGTTTTCATTGATTTGTACAGCGACTTCGCCATCAGAAAAACGGTCTACAGTAGCATCGCCAAGAGAGATGTATAGACGATCAGCAATACGTTGGGCTAGTTCAGGTGTTGCGTTACCAGCAAATAGCTTCATATCAGGCACGGTGGAAACCTCGGGTTGCGTCCAGTTTTAAATAGATTGTGGGTGGGCTGATTGGTATTCAGCCAAAGTTTCTTTTAAAGGCGAAATGTTTCGTCCTCTCGCGACAAACGCGGAAACTGTGTCAGGCAGTTGCTCTAGCACTGATTCGGCTTCTTTTTTGCTGCTAAATTCAGCAAAAACGCATGAACCCGTACCAGTCAATCTCGACGGCGCGTATTGTAGCAGCCATGAAAGTTGCTTATCAACCTCTGGGTACAGCATTCGCACAATTTTTTCGCAATCGTTTACGTATTCTTGCTCTAGAAGCGTTGATAGTGCTCGCTTCGGCGTATTTCGAGTTAATTCTGAATGTGTGAATATGTCTACAGTTGCTATGCTCACTTGAGGTTTAACAACGAGATACCATTTCTCATCCGGATTAGCGGGTTGTAATTGTTCACCAACACCTTCAGCAAAGGCGGCGTGGCCTCGAACGAAGACCGGAACGTCTGCACCAAGCTTTAAGCCAATCTCAGCTAACTGGTCATCAGACAGGTTGAGTTGCCATAAATGGTTGAGCGCGACCAACACGGTTGCGGCATTTGAAGAGCCTCCGCCAATGCCACCTCCCATAGGAAGCACTTTCTTTAACTGAATATCCGCACCGAAAGTTGTCGATGTATATTGTTGAAGGGCAGTTGCGGCTTTCCAAATCAGGTTATCTTCTGTCGCAACGCCTGGAATTTCAGGTGTGATTGTTATCGAGCTTGTTTCTCGGTTTGCGGTAACCGTAAGTTCATCGCCAAAGTCGACAAACTGAAATAGGGTCTGAAGTTCGTGATAGCCATTATCGCGTCGGCCAGTGATATAGAGAAATAAATTCAGCTTAGCTGGCGAAGGCCAGTGCGTTGGCGTTGTTATCATTTTTTCAGTGTCCACTTCGAAACTACAATGTTGATTTTGTTCTCGTCTTGCTTGAATGACAATCGAGTAGGGAGGGGAATTGTCTCTACCTTTGCGTTGTCTTCACTAGAGTTCTTGTTGTCTTCACCAGATAATAGTTTACTCGGCATCTCTGTATTGCGATAGTTAGCAAAATTCAGGGTCCACAATTGACTGCTGACTTGTTTAGACAGAGATTCAAGCGTGTTAGTGCTGTTGAGTTGGTAGCTGTCTGCTTGGTCGGGAATGCCAAGGAACCATTGTGGTAGGTGATCAATGGGGATCTGCAATCCAGTAAGTTGCTCTACCAATACAGATGCACTTGCATGGGTGAATACTTGATCATCGTAAGTCACGACTTTTGCACCCAAACTGTCGATTGTAAGCTTCAAGGCGGTTTGACCAAGGAAAGTGGTCAGTCTTAATTGACTCTGATTTGGTGAATGCTTCCAAATGAAATTTAGGCTTTGGCGTTGCTCTGGAGAAATGTAAGCGAGCTTGCCTGAGGCTTGGTAGTTTTCTATCTGTAAAAGCCGGTCTTGGTGACTTTGCCACTCGACGCTGGTCGGTTGTTCTGGTATAGACGAGCAACCCACCATAATTATGGTTATAAAAATAAGAGACGTGATTTTACGAAGCTTGCTCATATTTGCTCACAACTTGTTCAAATTTATCTAAAAAACGTCTCAACTATAGCATTGAATTCACGAAGTCAGGAAAACAAATCCCGCTTGCTCTTTAAATAGAGCCATGCATCAAGTAAAATTCGCCCCTTGTTTCCATTCCCTGATCGAGAACTTCTGATACATGTCTTTGCTTGCCGTAGGTATCAATCACAATACAGCGTCGGTTGAATTGCGAGAAAAAGTCGCTTTTGGTCCAGATAAATTATCTGAGGCACTCAAGCAACTTAACGCAAATGCACACGTAAATGGAAGTGTCATACTTTCTACCTGTAATCGAACTGAAGTGTATTGTGACGTCAAAGGCGTGGCAAAAAACAAGCTCATCGATTGGTTGTCAGTTTTCCATCAAGTTAGCCCTGAAGAGCTAAAACCCAGCATTTATATCCATGAAGAGCAGGCTGCGATTAAACATTTAATGCGCGTAGCTTGTGGTTTGGACTCCTTGGTATTGGGTGAGCCGCAGATCTTAGGTCAGGTGAAGCAAGCTTATACGGACTCGCGAGAGAACAAATCTGTTGATGCTTCAATGGAAAAACTGTTCCAGAAATCATTTTCTGTCGCCAAGCGTGTTCGAACTGAAACTGAAATTGGCGGAAGCGCGGTGTCTGTTGCTTACGCAGCCTGTACGTTAGCTAAACACATCTTTGAGTCGATTGCCGATTCAACCGTGTTATTGGTTGGTGCGGGTGAGACGATTGAATTGGTGGCTAAACACCTTTCTGCGAATGGCTGCACTAAGATGATAGTGGCTAACCGAACTCGTGAGCGTGCTTTAGGGCTAGCTGAAGAGTTTGGTGCTGAAGTGATCAGCCTGAATGAGATTCCTGATCACCTGCATCGAGCGGATATCGTGATCAGCTCAACTGCAAGCCCGCTGCCTATTATTGGTAAGGGCATGGTAGAGACCGCACTTAAGACAAGAAAACATCAACCTATGTTGTTGGTTGATATTGCCGTTCCTCGTGATGTGGAATCTCAGGTCGGCGATCTGAATGATGCTTACCTATATTCCGTTGACGATTTGCAGTCGATCGTTGATGGCAATATTGAACAACGAAAAGTAGAAGCGATTCAAGCTGAAGCAATAGTTAGTGAAGAAAGCGCCGCGTTTATGAGTTGGATGCGTTCACTGCAAGCGGTAGACAGTATTCGTGATTACCGTAAATCGGCCAATGAAATCCGAGAAGATTTATTAAGTAAGAGTTTACAATCACTTGCCGCTGGCGGTGACCCTGAGAAAGTCTTACTTGAGCTAAGTAATAAGCTCACAAACAAATTGATCCATGCTCCAACGCGTGCACTTCAAAGTGCAGCTGAGCAAGGAGAACCTGCAAAATTAATGGTCATTAGACAGAGTTTGGGCTTAGAAAACCCTCAATAATATTCGACCTCCAACAGAATAAGACATTATGAAAGCCTCGATTCTAATAAAGCTTGAAACACTTGTTGAACGCTATGAAGAAGTTCAACATCTACTTGGTGATCCCGGTGTACTTGGGAATCAAGACAAATTCCGTGCCTTGTCAAAAGAGTATTCTCAATTAGAAGAGGTGACGGGATGCTTCAAATCATACCAGCAAGCTCAAGAAGATTTAGAAGCTGCTGAAGAGATGGCAAATGAAGACGACGCAGAAATGCGCGAAATGGCTCAAGAAGAGATCAAAGATGCGAAAGCGAACATTGAACGTCTGACTGATGAGCTGCAAATTCTTCTGATTCCAAAAGATCCAAACGATGAGCGTAACTGTTTCTTAGAGATTCGTGCCGGTGCTGGTGGTGATGAAGCGGGTATTTTTGCGGGTAACCTTTTCCGCATGTACTCTAGATTTGCCGAGAAAAAAGGTTGGCGCGTTGAGGTGATGAGCAGCAATGTTTCAGAGCAGGGCGGCTTTAAAGAGATGATCGCTAAAATCAGTGGCGACGCTGTTTATGGCACAATGAAGTTCGAGTCTGGCGGTCACCGTGTACAACGTGTACCTGAGACTGAGTCTCAAGGTCGTGTTCATACATCAGCATGTACTGTTGCGGTTATGCCTGAGATCCCAGAAGCTGATCTACCAGAAATTAAAGCGGGCGATCTTAAAATTGATACTTTCCGTGCATCTGGCGCGGGTGGTCAGCACGTTAACACCACGGATTCAGCAATCCGTATTACTCACTTGCCAACAGGTACCGTAGTAGAGTGTCAAGACGAGCGTTCTCAGCATAAAAACAAAGCGAAAGCGATGGCTGTTCTTGCGGCTCGTATCGTTCAAGCTGAAGAAGAGCGTCGTGCTGCTGCGATTTCAGATACACGTCGTAACCTATTAGGTTCTGGTGACCGTAGTGACCGTATTCGTACGTACAACTACCCTCAAGGTCGTGTTTCTGATCACCGCATCAACTTAACTATCTACCGCCTGAACGAAGTTCTGGAAGGTGATATGCAAAGCCTGCTTGATCCTGTTCTACAAGAGCACCAAGCCGATCAACTAGCAGCACTTGCTGAGCACAACTAATTACTATGCAGTCAGCATATACGGTTGAAAGTGCTTTAAAGTCAGCAATCGTACAGCTTCAAGAGGGCGATAACACATCGCCCTCCATTGATGCTGCGGTACTGCTTTGTCACGCTTTAGATAAACCTAGATCTTACCTACTGACTTGGCCTGAGAAGCATCTCACTTCAGAACAAGAATCCGAATTCCATACCCTTCTAAAACGTCGCTTAACCGGTGAGCCTGTGGCTTATATTGTTGGTGAACGTGAGTTTTGGTCGCTGCCGTTAAAAGTTTCTCCTTCTACTTTAATCCCGCGCCCGGATACCGAGCGTTTGGTTGAAGTGGCGTTAGACAAAACGTATGGCAAGCAAGGTGCGATTCTCGATTTAGGCACGGGCACAGGTGCTATCGCGTTAGCATTGGCGTCTGAGATGCCGAATCGACCAGTGACGGGTATTGATCTTCGCCCTGAAGCGCAGCAACTTGCTACAGAAAACGCTCAGCGATTAAATATCACTAACGCCACTTTTTTACACGGCAGTTGGTTTGAGCCTTTGAACTCGGTGAATTCTGAAGAAGAAGCTGTGAAGTTCTCGTTGATTGTCTCGAACCCACCTTACATTGAGAAGAACGATCCTCACTTATCTCAAGGTGACGTGCGTTTTGAACCGATTACCGCGTTAGTTGCTGAAGAGAAAGGTTTAGCTGATATTCGATACATCTCTGAAAACGCGCGCGGTTTTTTAGAAAACGAAGGCTGGCTAGCATTTGAACATGGCTATGACCAAGGCTTGGCGGTACGTGAGATAATGCAACAACTGGGCTACTTGGATGTGGTTACAGAAAAAGATTACGGTGGTAATGACCGAGTGACATTGGGTCGTTACTGTTCATAGGCTGCTGTTCATCATCTTGTGAGCAATAGATGATGAACTTGCTAAATTTATACCTTTAACCTCGACAATACACTTAACTCGATAATGCATTTAACGCGGAAATACAGAGAATTAACGCAGAAATACAGGGCATTAACGGGTATTGTTTGGCTCGTGTTAACGAAAGCACATATAAAAATATAAAGGAATACCATGTACGAAGGTTTAAAACATTTTCACCTACTAACGATTGCTATAAGCGCGCTACTTCTTTCGATTCGTTTCGCTCTGATGATGGTTAACTCACCAAAGCTTAAGCATCCTTTCTTGCAGCGTTTCCCTCATATCAATGACTCGTTGCTGCTGCTATCGGGTATTGGTTTGATTTTTATCACTGGCTTTATTCCATTTACACCAGCAGCGCCATGGTTAACCGAAAAACTAACTTGTGTTATGGCTTACATCGCACTGGGCTTCTTCGCACTTAAGTTGGGTAAAAACAAGCTATTGAGAGTTTTCTCTTTCTTTGGTGCGCTTGGCTGGTTAGCGATGGCAGGCAAAATTGCAATGACGAAGACACCAACATTTTTCGGTTAATTATCTCCTTATTTCGGTTAGTTACGTATGTACGAATTTTTTGATGAAGACTTTGACCAGCTAGAGTTAGCTGAAGGTGCATTGATCTTAAATAAAGCGATTAACCCAGAAACTCAAGACAGCTGGGCTGAGCAAGAACTGGCGAGATTGTTAAAAGACGCTGAGTTTGCTTTGGTTAATGAAACCGATGAGCAGCAGAAGTTTGAATCTTTTATTCGACTATTCTTTTACGAGTGGGGTTTTGCTGGCGATAAAGACGCTTACTTCTCATCGGAAAACGCGTTTATCGATAAAGTGCTCGAGAGAAAGAAAGGCATCCCAGTGAGTCTTGGTGCGATTTTTCTTTTTCTAGGTCGCAAGCTAGGCTTCCCTGTAGAGGGCGTCTCTTTTCCTACTCAATTCTTGCTAAAAGTGAGTTGGTACGGGCAAGCAGCCGTCTATATTAACCCTTACAACGGTGAGTATGTTGGCGTGCAAACTTTACGAGCTTGGTTAATCGGACATGATGGCCCACTCGCTAAGGTGAAAGCGGAGCACTTAGAGGTTGCCGACCACCCAACGATTATTGGTAAGTGGCTAGCGTTGCTTAAGAGTGCATTACTGCGAGAAGAGCGTTATACGCTTGCATTGAAGTGTACCGATCTTGCGTTAACCTTTGTGCCGGATGATCCGTACGAAATCCGTGACCGTGGCTTTATTTATCAGCAGCTAGACTGTCATCAAGTTGCAGCAACGGATTATCAATACTTTATCGACCAATGCCCAGATGACCCTGCATCTGAGTTACTGAAATCTCAAGTGAACGTCATGAACGAAAAGACAGTGGTTGTTCACTAATTAATAATTATTTAGAGAGAATATGATGGAACAGAAAACAGTTCACATTGGTGATATGCCAATTGCTAACGACAAGCCATTTACGCTATTTGCAGGCATGAACGTTCTTGAATCTCGCGATCTAGCAATGCAGATCTGTGAGCATTACGTGAAAGTCACAGAGAAGTTGGGCATCCCTTACGTATTTAAGGCGTCTTTCGATAAAGCAAACCGCAGCTCAGTTCACTCATACCGTGGTCCAGGTATGGAAGAAGGTCTTAAAATCTTCCAAGAACTGAAAGATACCTTTGGCGTGAAAATTATCACGGATATCCACACAGAAGCACAAGCTCAGCCTGTTGCAGATGTGGTTGATGTAATCCAGCTTCCAGCGTTTCTTGCTCGTCAAACTGACCTTGTTGAAGCGATGGCTAAGACCGGCGCTGTAATCAACGTGAAGAAGCCTCAGTTCATGAGCCCAGATCAAGTGGGTAATATCGTTGATAAGTTTGCTGAGTGTGGCAACGACAACATCATTCTTTGTGAACGTGGTTCTTGCATGGGTTATGACAACTTAGTTGTTGATATGCTTGGTTTCGGTGTAATGAAAAAATCATCAAACGGCAGCCCAATTATCTTTGATGTGACTCACGCGCTTCAAATGCGTGATCCATCAGGTGCTGCCTCTGGCGGTCGTCGTGAGCAAACCGTTGAGCTTGCTAAAGCGGGTCTTGCGACGGGTATTGCGGGTCTGTTCCTTGAGGCACACCCGAACCCTGATCAAGCACGTTGTGATGGCCCATCGGCGCTACCTCTAGATAAACTAGAGCCGTTCTTGAAGCAAATGAAAGCACTTGATGACCTTATCAAAGGCTTCGACCACATCGATATCAAATAGCTTTGGCTGGTGCTAAATAACGAGCATTAAATCGCTAATGTTAGTGAGTTTAAGTGGTTATTTAACAGCATAAGATAAACGCCCAACTCTTAGAGTTGGGCGTTTTTGTTTAACGGGACATCCGTTTAGCGAACTGAAGCCTCGGCCTATTTTGACGATGACTAAGCTATTTTTCGATGACTAAGCTGTGTAGTCGTTAGCTAACCTGTTTTTCAGAGTACTAATCAACGGCAGATGATTAATTCTT
The DNA here is from genome assembly GCF_041464685.1 of Vibrio sp. 10N.237.312.B06. Taxonomy (NCBI): domain Bacteria; kingdom Pseudomonadati; phylum Pseudomonadota; class Gammaproteobacteria; order Vibrionales; family Vibrionaceae; genus Vibrio; species Vibrio sp. 10N.237.312.B06. Next base: position 55,621 of record NZ_JBFSPI010000021.1, on the reverse strand, counting down.
TGTTAACAGAACCTCTGATTCCCTAAGAAAGTGGTATAGGTGTGTGAGGTCTGTCCTGTTTATAGTAAATTACTGATGTTCATCACACTTTATAAGTAAACGATTGCCTGTGATGCAGGGGAAGTTTGAGTGTAATCTCATAATTTTGTTACACTTAACTGCCGATCTATGCGTGACCAATTCGACATAAATATGAAATCGTCGTGTTACATCTAGAATGTTAATTTAAGATTAGTCATGTTGAAGTCTTATTGTTCGAACTCCAGGAAAGGGGTTGCAATAGATTATAAAAAGCAGTGGATTCCCCTAAAAAGTTCAAAGGTATGACAATGAAGCAACGCCTTATTCTAAAGACAGCACTAAGTGCTGCAATCCTAGCTACTCTAGCTGGGTGTGCGTCTCAATCAACTCAAGATTGGAACCAAGACGAAACTTACAAGCTAACGGTTCTACACACTAACGACAACCATGGTCGTTTTTGGCAGAACAAATACGGTGAATACGGCATGTCTGCGCGTAAAACGCTTGTTGACCAACTTCGAGCTGAAGTTGAAGCAGAAGGCGGTAGCGTGTTGCTTCTATCTGGTGGTGACATCAACACCGGTGTGCCAGAGTCAGATCTTCAGGATGCAGAACCTGATTTCAAAGGTATGAATAAAATTGGTTACGATGCAATGGCATTGGGTAACCACGAGTTTGATAACTCATTAGACGTACTACAAAAACAGATCGACTGGGCTAACTTCCCAATGCTATCTGCAAACATCTATGATAAAGCAACAGGTGAACGCAAGTTCCAAGCTTACGAGATGTTTGAAAAGCAAGGTATCAAGATTGCGGTTATCGGTCTAACCACTGAAGATACGGCTAAAATCGGTAACCCTGAGTTTATCGCGAGCATTGATTTCCGTGACCCTAAAGAAGAAGCGAAGAAGCTGATCGCTGAACTTAAAGAAACAGAGAAGCCAGATTTAATCTTCGCTGTGACTCACATGGGTCACTACGAAAACGGCCAACGTGGTGTTAACGCTCCGGGTGATGTAGCACTAGCGCGTTACCTAAATGAAGGCGACCTCGATATGATCGTTGGTGGTCACTCTCAAGAGCCTGTATGTATGGAAGGCCCTAACGTTGCGAAGAAAAACTTCAAGCCGGGTGATGAGTGTGAACCGGACAAAAAAAATGGTACTTACATCGTTCAAGCTCACGAGTGGGGCAAGTACGTAGGCCGTGCTGATTACGAATTCCGCAACGGCGAGCTAGAACTAAAGCGCTACGATTTGGTTCCCGTAAACCTTAAGAAAAAAGTAACGGATAAGAATGGTAAGAAACAACGAGTTTTAGTTGGAGATGAAATCGCACAAGATTCAGAGCTACTTGAGTTCTTACGTCCTTTCCAAGAGCAGGGCCAAGCTCAGCTAGAAGTTCAAATTGCTGAGACAAATGGTAAGCTTGAAGGCGATCGTAACGTGGTGCGTTTCCAACAAACTAACTTAGGTCGTTTGATTGCGACTTCTCACATGGAGCGTGCACAAGCAGACTTCGCTGTGATGAATTCTGGTGGCGTTCGTGACTCAATTGAAGCGGGCAATGTCACTTACAAAGATGTACTGAAGGTACAACCTTTTGCAAACATCCTGACTTACACAGATATGACAGGTAAAGAAGTTCTAGATTACCTAAACGTTGTGGCGACGAAACCAATCGATTCTGGTGCTTACGCGCAGTTCGCTGGCATTTCAATGACAGTAGCAAACGGTGAAGTATCGAATGTCTTCATCGGTGGCAAACAGCTTCGTTTAGACGAAACATACCGTTTCACAGTGCCAAGCTTCAACGCGGCTGGTGGCGACGGTTACCCTAAACTGTCAGATCACCCTGGTTACGTGAACACAGGTTTTGTTGATGCTGAAGTACTGAAAGAGTACCTAGAAGCGAATAGCCCAGTTGACGTGAACAAGTACGCACCTTCTGGTCAAATGGTTTACAAGTAATTAAACCCAGTTGATAGAGTCAATAGGTGCTAAATTAGATTGACTCTAGCACCATGATAAATTTAACTAAAGCGACGCCTCGGCGTCGCTTTTTGTTTATCTATCGTTTGGATTTGTTATGACCCCTGCAATCAATCTCGCTAAGAAAAAGAAAATCGCTCATAGCGTGCATCAATATCACCATGATGCGAATAATATGAACTACGGATTAGAAGCCGTTGAAGCGCTTGGGCAGGATCCTAAACGTGTATTTAAAACGCTTTTGTTCTGTTTGAATGGCGTCGCTAAAGATTTAGCTGTTGCCGTTATTCCCGTTGATCAGAAGCTAAACCTGAAGCTTGCCGCAAAAGCGGCAAAAGGCAAAAAAGCAGAGATGGCGAATCCTGATATTGCTCAGAAAACCACGGGTTATGTGGTGGGTGGGATCAGCCCTCTTGGTCAAAAAAAGGCCCTGCCTACCTTTGTTCATTCCAGCGCGACAGATTTTGAAACGATATGCGTGAGTGCAGGGAAGAGAGGGTTAGAGATCGAGCTAGATCCGAAAGACTTAGTACTACTTACGCGTGGTCAGTTTGCTGAACTATGCCTGTAGCTTGTGCTTTCCATAACGATAAACGTACATGATCATAAATAAAACGCCCGCTAGACTAATCTAGCGGGCGTTTCTTTATCGACAGTCCCGTTTGAAAGGGTTCTGACTACTTTTTTAAACCTAAAGTACCACCAACACGTTTCGGTGCAGGTTTGTTCGGCCTGTTTGAATCTTGACTACGGTCTGTCGGTTTACCGCTTCGACGTTCGTTATTGTCGCGATCTGTGCGATTGCGATCCGAACGGTTTTTATCTGAATTAGAACGCTCTGAACGAGAGTTTGATTTCCAGTTTTCGGTATTGCCACCGCCACCGCTTTCACTGCTCGATGAGTTACGGCCACGCTTTGAGTTAGGCGCATGACGGAATTCATCCGCATTGTTACCGCGGTAAGTGCGAGTACGGTTCTCGTTTTGATTACGGCGCGCTGTTGAAGTTTGGTTCTCTTCACGGCTATCAAAAAGTTTCGCGTCAGTTGCTTTACGAATGCGTTGACCTTTCGCGTTCATTTTTGACGCATCTTCAGTACTTACTGAGCCTTCACACATTGCCAAGATTTCAGTAATCTCTTCGTCGCTCAGGTAGCGCCATTTTCCGTTAGGAATGCCGTCTAATGAGATGTTCATAATACGAACACGGCGAAGCTTAAATACTTCATATCCGAGCGCTTCACACATACGGCGAATTTGACGGTTAAGGCCTTGCGTTAATGTGATGCGAAACGAGAACTTGGTCTCTTTCTCTACCTTACATGGCAAGGTAACAGTATCGAGAATATGAACGCCAGCGGCCATTTGCTTCAAGAATTCCGTCGTAATTGGCTTGTCTACACGCACTACATATTCTTTCTCGTGGTTGTTACCTGCACGTAGGATTTTGTTTACGATATCGCCGTCGTTGGTCAAGAAGATAAGACCATCAGAAGGCTTATCTAGACGACCAATAGGGAATATACGCTTGTGGTGACCTATAAAGTCGACGATGTTGCCTGGAATATCACGCTCAGTCGTACAGGTGATACCTGTTGGTTTATTTAAAGCAATGTAGATCGGCTTTTCTCTTGAACGAACCGGTTTATTGTCGATCTCAACATCATCACCAGGCAAGACTTTAGTGCCCATTTCAGGGATCTTACCGTTAATAGTAACTCGGCCAGCATCAATGAGTTTGTCGGCTTCGCGGCGTGAGCAAAAACCAGTTTCACTGATGTATTTATTAAGGCGTTTAGCTTGGGATTCTTGTGACATGATATTCTCTTAGCGTTTCACAACGGAAATATAGATAAACAAAAAGCAACCTCTGAATAGTTGCTTTGAGCTGGGATTCGTTAACTGAGGACAATTTTAGCACTTGGTGTGAGTCTAGGCACGAAATATCGCTCTTGATGCAAGACCGCTATTAGCTTAATTATTTATCTCAACTTATCAACTGCTGCGCTTTTGATGGCGCTCTCTGTTCTCTAGCTTTTTGTCATTACTCTTTCTGAGCATGACATAGACCGCGCCAGTACCACCATGAAATTGCTGAGCAGAATGTACACATTGAACATCGTTAATCTGTGTTAGCCAATTTGCCACGTAGCTTTTCATCATTGCTGGTGGATTCGAACGCTCACCTTTACCGTGGACAATGATAACGGTGCGAACATCCATTCTTAAACACTGGCGTAAAAATGAGAGTACTTCGTTACGAGCGTCTTTCAGTGTTTTCCTGTGAAGGTCGAGTTTGGCTTGAATTGGATACTTGCCCAAGCGCAGCTTTTTGTATACGCCTTCTTGTACACCATCTTTCTTATAAGCAATGACATCGTCAGGTTTGATCATTGGAGAGTAGTCTAATGATAAGTAGTCTTTCTCGTCGTCAGACAGCCACATAGCGGCTTCACGCTTAGCAAGGTGAGATTCTGTGACTCGGTGTACTTTCTGGTGTTCGGCGGTGTCATGGTCGATACGTTTAACATCGCCCATCATTTCTTGGAATAGATCTAAGTCGTCATCATGAGACATAGTGTGTATCTCAAGTTGGATAAGGATAGGGTAAGTATACCTAAGTTAAGGCCGGGTTTAAAAATGAAAAAACCGGAGAAGACACTAAGTCGGCTCCGGTGCAAAGCGTTTTTACATCTACCTAAAGAAAATGATACTTAAAAGTAGATGATTTAGGCTGAGCGATTCTAGTGAGGAGATTTTTCAGTCATAACTTTGTAGATGAAGAAGCCTCCATAGAACATCATGAGACCCAGAGCCCCGAATATTACTATCATTGAAGATAGCCCCACCGCATTACCAAATAGGAGTTCTAGCCAAAAGTCCATGTGTATACCTCAAAGTTATATGACACGAGTTAGTGTATTAACTGGTGTTATCAATTCACTGATCTGGATCAATCCTGTTTCATAAGTTAAATACTTGTTGGTAACTGTGTGTTTTTCGTCACATTGGCATTTCACTTGTACGTCTTTTGTTCGAACGATTCGATATTGTAAAAAAGAGTGAAAAAAGCCCTTGCGGATAAACTCAGAATCCGTATTATACGCTTCATCGACAGGCAATCAGCCAGTTAGATATCTCGGTGAATAGCGCAGCTTGGTAGCGCATCTGGTTTGGGACCAGAGGGTCGGGGGTTCGAATCCCTCTTCACCGACCACATTAAGAAAGCCTGCTCAATGAGCAGGCTTTCGTCGTTTTAGAGCGTTGGAAATAGGATTAGAACCAAAGTGGGGTTCGCCTGATGTTCAAAATAAGATCTTCACTGCCACATTGAAGAAAGCCGTAGCACTCTCGTAATAGAGGGGGCTACGGCTTTTTTGCATTTTGGTATATGTGTCATTCCCTAGAGCGACGAAGGAGCGAGTCGGGAATCTCTTGTTGTTCTAAACATCCCGTATAGAGAAAGGATTGACTCAATAAGCCAGCCGAAAATCTGTTTACTTCACATCACACGTGATGTTCTTGATTGGCGTCTCTGAAGTAACAAAGCAAACATACGCTTCAACAGGGTTATTTCGACCAATTCGAATGTAACCCGCCTGTATTTCATCTTCGTTAAACGTCACCGAGTGAGAGTTACTCGTTTGGCCATCGTAAAAGCTCGCTTCAAATTTTCTATTCATTTGGCTCGCGATACGGTTGCGTGTCGTCGATGTAATGAACGTAATATTGGCACAGCGTATCGGTGGCTTCTCAGTGATCAGAAACTGGCCGCTTTCTTTATCTAACACACCGCCTTTTGTATCCGGTTGAATGTCTATCGCCTGAAACTGTTCGATGGTACAAGTTTCTTTAGCCGTCACTACCGTAGGCGTGAGGATCGCTAGGGCTAAAGGTAAAGCAAAGAGTACTAGTTTCATGAGAACAACACCGTATATAAAAAGAGCGAAAGATAATAACACCGTTATGGTGCGATTAAGTGTAATGATTCAGTTATTAAGTAATGGTTATATTATGAGAAGGTCATGGTATCGAATTTAGTTAGTTGTCGTCACTAGTCTCAAATTGACACCGGGCCTGTTGGCTTTGTGATTGTTGAGTGACATTGAAACCTTTCTCTTCTAACAACTGCAATAAGTTACCTTCTCCTATTAGGTGCAAGGCGCCAACCACAATTAAGTAGCTCTCTTTCGAGTCAAGTTTCCAATCATTGGCGGATAGTTTGTTTGCCCAGTCTATATTGCGATCGGTTAAAAATGCTTTCTCTAGTTCAGGTGACATCTCAGACAGCTCTGCGAAAGCTTCTAGCTTCGCTAAATCACCCGCTTTCCAGCTTTCGATTAAGCAATGAACCACACGATCAGTTTGGTCAAACTCTTCAAGGCTACTGACTAACCACTCCTTACCGTCGTCCTTTTGTTTTGTCATCAGGTCTATTTGGAATTGAAGCGGCTCTAAGTTGATAACGGGAACATCTTGGATAGTCGCTTTGTAAGCTAGCGTCGCATCAACGCCGCCGGCGGAGCCATAACCGAGTTTTTTTAACTGCTGCATCTGTATAGAAAGAGATGTCGCCCAAGGCGGTGAGCTAAGCAGTTGTTGCGTCGGCATGTCCAATGATTTTGAGATGTCGGTTAATAATCGCAGCTGTTCTTCATTGAGTACATCGGCTGTAGTGAATTTGTTGCGGGGATATACAACGTCATCAGACTTTCTGATATCCGTTTCGATAACTAAGCCATCACTGTTTTTTAGCGCGTCGGTAATTGCCGAAGGAAGTGGGTACATGCTCTCGTCTCCCACGTGCACAGAACCTAAGATAGTAAGCGTCAGATCATCCTTTTTGGCTTGCCAATAAAGAGGCTCGGCCACAGCATGTTTGGCTGAAAATGCGAGAACGAATAAAGTTACGTACCAAAATGTGCGCAAGGAAAGCTCCTATTAAAAGATATGAACTCGTTAAAATTGATTTTGACGGCGTTTTTTAACGGTTTTTTTTGAGAACAATGTCACGTTGTTTGTACGAAAAGTATAACAACACGAACAAACTCTTAAACCTTTCTCCCTATCAACAACACGATTTTATGAAATCCTTTAAAAAGATTGTGATTCATTTCTCAGTTTTTACGTCAAAATAAAAATGACGGAAGTGCCGTGGATTGTAACTTTATGATTTTAATATAATTAATTTTATCAGTGTTTTTGAGATTTGAAGCTGATCACCTTATTAACCTGATTTAATTCACGGCAAAAAATAAGCCCATATAGTTTATCTAACTTTCGAAGCGCTCCACTTTGCTTCTGACTCAATTTTAAATTTATGGGTGAATACGATGTTGAAGAGAAACTTACTATCTGTAGCGGTACTGGCTGGTTTGACGGGTTGTGCTGTAACGCAAGCACCTGAGCAACAGGTGGTTAATGCACTGGCTGATAACCTTGATGTGCAATATGAAATTCTAACCAATCACGGTGCGAATGAAGGCATGGCTTGTCAGGACCTAGGTGCTGAGTGGGCGTCATGTAATAAAGTGAACATGACTCTGACCAATGACGGTGAAGCGATTGATTCGAAAGATTGGACTATCTACTTCCATAGTATTCGCCTTATTTTAGATGTTGATAACGAACAATTTAAAATCACTCGTGTAACGGGTGACCTACACAAACTAGAACCAACAGATAAGTTCGATGGTTTTGCCGCTGGTGAAGAAGTGATTCTTCCGTTAACGAGTGAGTACTGGCAACTGTTTGAAACTGACTTTATGCCGGGTGCATTCGTAACTGCGCCAAACGCAGAACCTAAGATGATTGCTTCATTGAATACTGAAGATGTCGCGTCGTTCGTAACAGGTTTGGAAGGAAACAACCTTAAGCGTACACCTGATGACAACAATGTCATGGCGACTGCTGTTACGCGTTTCGAAAAGAATGCGGATCTAGCAACGCAAGACGTTTCAACAACGCTTTTACCAACCCCAATGTCGGTAGAAGCGGGTGAAGGTTCAGTGAGCATTGCTGGTGGTATTGCATTACCGAAAGAGGCATTCGATGCTGAGCAGTTCGCTGCAATTGAAGAACGTGCAGATGTGGTAAACGTAGATGTGAGTGGCGACCTACCTGTTAGTGTTGCCGTTGTTCCTACTCAGTTTACGGGTGATTTAGCAAAATCTGGCGCTTATGAACTAAGCATCTCGGAAGAGGGGATTGCGATTAAAGCGTTTGATAAAACAGGTGCTTTCTACGCAGTTCAGTCTATTTTTGGCCTAATAGACAGTCAGAACGCTGAATCACTACCACAACTGTCGATCAAAGATGCACCACGCTTTGATTACCGTGGTGTGATGGTGGATGTTGCTCGAAACTTCCACTCAAAAGATGCCATCCTAGCGACGCTAGATCAAATGGCTGCATACAAGATGAATAAACTTCACCTTCACTTAACGGATGATGAAGGTTGGCGTTTAGAAATCCCAGGTTTACCAGAGCTAACGGATGTAGGGTCTAATCGTTGTTTTGATTTGGAAGAGCAAAGCTGTTTACTGCCTCAGTTAGGTTCAGGTCCAACAACAGACAACTTTGGCTCTGGTTTCTTTAGTAAAGCGGATTACGTCGAGATCTTAAGCTACGCAAAAGCGCGCAGCATCGAAGTAATTCCAGAAATTGATATGCCAGCACACGCTCGTTCTGCTGTGGTATCTATGGAAGCGCGTTACACTCGCCTAATGGCGGAAGGCAAAGAAGCTGAAGCAAGTGAATATCGCTTGATGGATCCACAAGATACGTCAAACGTGACGACTATTCAGTTCTACGATAAGCACAGCTTCATCAACCCATGTATGGAATCATCGACTCGCTTTGTTGATAAAGTGATTACTGAAATTGCAGCTATGCACAATGAAGCAGGTATGCCACTAACGACTTGGCACTTTGGTGGTGATGAAGCGAAAAACATCAAGCTAGGCGCAGGCTTTCAAGATGTTGATGCTCAAGACAAAGTGGCATGGAAAGGTAACATTGAGCTAGACAAGCAAGACAAGCCATTCCAACAGTCTCCACAATGTCAGTCTTTGATTGCTGATGGTTCAGTGAGTGATTTCGGTCACCTGCCTGGCTACTTTGCAAAAGAAGTATCAAAAATTGTTGCAGACAAAGGCATTCCTCACTTCCAAGCTTGGCAAGATGGCTTGAAGTATGTGGAAGAGGGTGAATCTGGCTTCGCTACTGAAACGACTCGCGTTAACTTCTGGGACGTTCTTTACTGGGGCGGCACTTCATCAGTGTACGACTGGTCAGCGAAAGGTTATGACGTGATTGTCTCTAACCCAGATTACGTATACATGGATATGCCATACGAAGTTGACGCAGCAGAGCGAGGTTACTACTGGGCAACGCGTGCAACGGATACTCGTAAGATGTTTGGCTTCGCACCAGAAAACATGCCACAAAATGCGGAAACCTCATTAGACCGTGACGGCAATGGCTTCTCTGGTAAAGGCGAGATTGAAGCAAAACCTTTTTACGGTTTGTCGGCGCAACTTTGGTCTGAAACCGTACGTACTGATGAGCAGTATGAATACATGGTATTCCCGCGAGTTCTTGCAGCTGCAGAGCGCGCATGGCACAGAGCGGATTGGGAAAACGACTACAAAGTGGGCGTTGAGTACTCTCAAGATACCGACCTTGTAAATAAGCAGTCTTTAAACAACGACTTTAATCGCTTCGCGAATATTGTTGGTCAACGTGAACTGGCCAAGCTTGAGAAAGCGGGTATTGATTACCGACTACCAGTTCCGGGGGCAAAAGTGGTTGATGGCAAGCTAGCGATGAACGTTCAATTCCCTGGCGTAGAGCTTCAATACTCAGCGGATGGTGAAAACTGGCTAACGTATGATGAGCAGCAACGTCCATCGGTTTCTGGCGAAACTTACATCCGCTCTATCTCTGAAAGTGGCGAGAAAGTAAGTCGAGTGACTTCGGTGAAATAATCGATAAGCAACATTAATAGATGAGCTCCCTAGCTATTATCTTACTCAGATAAAAGTGGGAGCTTTTTTTTCGTCCAAACTAAGTTCGGTACATTCCTTAAACTGAAACATATAGAAATAGCCTTTGTTTATAACGTCAACAATGCACATAAGGTGAGCTTCATCGCAAAAGTGACGCACTTCTCATTCTTCTCTTCAAAAAATAAGTCCGCCATAAAAAACTATAAATCAGGTGTGATTGAAATAACTGAATCTAATTTTACGCCGTGAAATAACGTGATCTTGATCCGTTTTGATTATTGGGTTTCTTTTTTTATCTATTTTTATGTTTTTAAGTTATTGATTTGTTTGGTTTAAATAACTTTCTTTTTTTTGATGGTGAGAGAGATCACTCTGTTTGCCCTTTTATTTTGAAACGTAAATTAATTCGAGCAAGATAGATTTCATGCCAGGGAGGCTACCAATTACTCAAGCGGCGAAGGTGAATGATATACCGAAGATATGTCGCTGAAAAATTTAAACTAAGGCAGTTTACTATGAAAAAAATTATCGCTCTAAGTGCACTTTCTCTTGCTTTCGCTTCTAGTGCTTTCGCTGGTTCTTCTTACGTTACAGGTAATATCCAATTTCACGACGATGGCCGTATCCACGGTTCTGATATGACTTCGACTCTAGAAGCTGGCCACACGTTTGACAACTCTCTAGGCGGTTTAACTGTTTACACTGAGTTTGATGGCATCCAACTTGGCGACCTTGAAGGTCTAACTGCTGCTGAAACTGGTGGCGACGCAACAACTGGTCAAGCAAATGCATTCATCACTGTTGGTGGTGAGCAAGCTTTCAATATCACTGACAACCTATGGGTTGCAGCGGGTTACCAACATGTCTTCTCTGCTGGCGAGAGCATTCAGTTCCGTCCACTGGTTAAAATTGGTTACAACTTCGATAACGGTATCTCTATTAGTAACCGTACTCGTGCACACATCGATGACACTTCTGCAGATGCTGACACTGATTACCGCATGGATAACCGCATTGCTTACTCTGTAAACGAAGACCTAGCGCTTAGCTACAACAACGTATACATGATTGATGCTGAAGCTATGGATCACGAGCTTCGTGCAACATGGACTCGTCAAGGTGTTCAACCTTACTTCGAATTCCGTAGCCAAGCTAACGGAGTTGATTTCGCGAACGGCGCGTCTAAAACAAACAACGCATTCGTATTCGGTGCATCTTACGGCTTCTAAGCTGATTCACTTGGCTGCTTAATCGATTAGATTATTAGCCAAGTGAGTTTCTTCGCTAATTAGCTTTTTTGTTAAATAGAGTTTTTGCTAACTAGCGACGAAAACATAGTGGTACTAACAGCCCGGTTGGTGTCGCGACAAGATTTGCTTTACTGTCCAAAAGCAAAGAGCCTAGTAAGTAAACCACAGTCTTGGGTTTACTTAATGCTAGGCTCTATTTTTATTGCTGTTCGTAGGTCTATTTACGCTCTATTTTCCGTTGTAATGACGGTATTCAAACACCTGACCTTTCTCGTTAAACGCATACACAGAATACTCGTCTTTCTTATCGCCATACTCCATGCCCGGAGAGCCCATTGGCATGCCTGGAACCGCCAAGCCAATCGCATTGCGTGGTGGATTTTCTAAAAAGGCTTTCACGTCCTCTGCTGGAATGTGCCCTTCAAATACGTAACCGTCGATCTCTGCCGTATGGCAAGAAGCCAGTTCTGGCGTTACTCCTAACTTCTGCTTGATTGGGTTCATGTCATCATGGAGTTTCTCTGTGACATCGAAACCTGCGTCTTGCATGTGTTCTGTCCATTCTGTGCAGCAGCCGCAGTATGGGGATTTATGATTTAGTACATTAGTAGCGAGAGCTTGTCCTGAAATTGCAGCGAGTGCAGTAAGAGTCATAACTTTACGAATCATGGTGAACCTCATGAATATGGTTTTTGTTGATATTATAATGAGTGGGTTTGAACAATCTTAATCTGTTGGCATTGCTGACTACGGTGATTGATGACATCGCCATCGCAGCGCCTGCAACGACAGGGCTAAGTAAAAACCCGAAGAATGGGTAGAGCACACCAGCCGCAATTGGAATACCTAACGAGTTATAGATGAAGGCACCAAACAGGTTTTGCTTCATATTTCTCACGGTCGCCTGGGAGAGCTCGATCGCATTACTCACAGACAGTGGCGACGAGTTCAGCAGCGTCATTTGCGCACTTTCAATCGCCACATCACTACCACTGCCCATTGCGATTCCTATATCCGCTTGAGCAAGAGCTGGTGCATCGTTAATACCGTCTCCTACCATGGCAACGCTCTTATATTGTTGTTGAAGCTGAACAATATGCTGAGCTTTCTGCTCTGGTAGTACTTCCGAGATAACCTCGTCGATACCGACGTTTTTACCTATTGCTTGAGCCACAGAGTCGTTGTCGCCCGTTAATAGTACGGTGTGAATTCCGGCGGATTTTAGTTGAGCAATGGCTTGTTTGCTATCTATTTTTAACGAGTCTGAAATGCCAAATATACCTTCCAGTTTTTGATCGATTACAACGAAGATGGGTGTCCATGCTTGTGTACGACAAAGCTCGATGAAATCCGCGCCAATGTCTGTATTGACACCTAATTGGGTGAGGTACTTAAGCGAGCCAACTTGCACGTTCTTGCCGTTAATTATTGCCTGTACCCCAAGCCCTCGTTGGTTTTCAAATTCGCTGTGGGGTAGTGCTGAAACTTGTAAGCTTTCAGCATATTGGCAAACGGCTTTCGCTAATGGGTGTTCTGACCCTACCTCTACCGAATAGGCGTAAGCCAGCAGTTCTTGTTCTGATAAGTCGCCATAAAAGGCCTGCTGAACGGTTGGTTTACCTTGGGTTAGGGTGCCTGTTTTATCAAATACGACAGCATCAATTTTGCTTGCAGATTGCAACACATCTGCATCCTTGATCAGAACACCAAACTCAGCGGCTTTGCCAACGCCAACAGTAATAGAGAGCGGTGTCGCTAAGCCCAATGCGCATGGGCAGGCGATGATTAGCACTGTTGTTGATACCACGAGCATGTAACTTGCACTCGGTTGTGGTCCAACAAAAAACCAAACTAGGGCGGAAATGGCTGCGATCGCGACCACAACTGGTACGAAAACGGCAGAGATAGAGTCGGCAAGCTTCGCAATCGCAGGCTTGCTGCTTTGTGCTTGGCGAACCATCTGAATGATTCGAGCCAACATGGTGCTTGAGCCAATTCCTGTCGCTTCAATGATTAAGCTGCCATCACCATTAATGGTACCTGCTGAAATGCCATCATTAATTGATTTAACGTTGGGAAGCGGTTCGCCAGTCAGCATCGATTCATCAATATAAGATTCGCCAGATACCACGACACCATCGACAGGGACTTTTTCTCCCGGTTTCACTCGAACTTGCATACCGACTTGAATGGCTTCTACAGCGATGGTTTGCTCTTTACCATCGACGATAACCACAGCCTTTTGAGGTTGTAAATTAATCAATGCCTGCAAAGATTTGGTGGTGCGTACCTTGGCTTTGGCTTCAATGTAGTGACCCAAAGAAATAAGGCCAACAATCATTGCGCTCGCTTCAAAATAGACATGGCGTGATGGTTCTGGGAACCATGATGGAATCAGCACAACCAGCATTGAATAGAACCATGCCGCGCCTGTACCTAGAGCGACCAAGGTATCCATGGTTGCACGCTTGTGCATCAGTGATAGCCAAGCGTTAGTAAAGAAGCTGCGTCCTGAGGTCGCAAGCAGTATCAAACAGACGACTCCGACCAACCCCCAAGCCAATTGGTCATTAAATGTAGCAATGGTCATGCTGCCACCGAACAGACCCCACGCCATCAGCGGAGCACCGATCAGCAGTGCACTTACTGAATTCTTTAGGAAAGCTTTTTGGGTACGAAGTTGTTGTTTTTGCTGTTTTTGTTGTTGAGTCGCCGCGTCATCAACGAACTCGGCACCATAACCTGCGGTTGTTACCGATTCTATGAGAGCGCTTTCGATGATGTCACGTGTTTCAGATGTGAAGACCAAGGCTGTCTGTTCAGCGAGGTTGATCTGAGCTTGGTCGACGAACTCATTCTTTTTCAGCGCTTTCTCTACCGAAGAAACACAACTCGCACACGTCATTCCCTCAAGAACAAGGTGATAGGTATATTGGCTAGCAGCAGGTTTATCTTGTGTCGGTTCCACTGACGCTGTTTTTTTATCGTCTTCTGATTCTTTATTAGATAAAGGCTCATTAATTTCAGAGTAAGGAGTCGCGTGATAACCCACACTTTCGATTAGCTCAATAAGCTCGGATTCTGAAAGCAGAGTAACCAACGACAATTCATGTTTGCTGACTTCTAGGTCTGAGATTTGCTCGGTCTGCTCAAGCGCTTGTGTCAGCTTGTTCACGCACTTACCGCAGCTAAGACCGGATAACGAAAGGTGCAGTTTATTGCCCATGCTATAACCAAGCGTCGCTAACTGTTGGTTGAGTTGAACGTAATTAATTGGAGTCGAAATATCGATGTAGGTCGGCGATATGTCGTTGATCTTCGTATTCTCGAGATCGTCAAACAGTGTGCGAACTTTCTTCGCACAACCCATGCAATTTAGGCCGTTGAGCATAGCTGTGTAATGGTTCATATCGATACTCCAATTCTCATCTACGCCTAACATAAACCTTCCCGTAAGGGTAAGGTCAAACATAAATTCAAGAATTTGATATTTGCTGGAATATTGAGTGATGGAATAGATGAGGTTTATCGCGAGCGTGGCGAGAATTTGCCGTTTTAGAGCATTTGACATGTGCTTGAGCTATTGGTTTTCTCCTTCTACGATAGCTTTCGTACAAGATCAGCGCATTAATCATTCACTACTGATTGTAGATTTAAGCGGTGGTGATAAAATAGCGCCCAAAATTTAGTGATATTTTTCTGTTGCAGGCTTTGTAATGGCAATCACTAAAAGAATCACCTACATAATCAAGGTATTTAAATGACGGTTAAAACTCGTTTTGCTCCTAGCCCAACTGGCTATCTTCACGTTGGTGGTGCACGTACTGCACTTTACTCTTGGCTATTCGCTAAGAACCAAGGTGGTGAATTCGTTCTACGTATCGAAGACACGGACGTTGAGCGTAACTCTCAAGAAGCGGTTGATGCAATTCTAGAAGGCATGCAATGGATGGGTATGGAATGGGATGAAGGTCCTTACTACCAATCTAAGCGTTTTGACCGTTACAACGAAATGGTTGATAAGCTACTTGCTGAAGACAAAGCTTTCAAATGCTATGCGTCTAAAGAGCTGCTTGACGAAATTCGTGCAGAGCAAGAAGAAAACAAAGAAATGGCTCGTTACGATGCGAACCACCCTAAAATTGTTGCAGCAAACGAAGCAGCAAAAGAAGGTGATGCATGCGTTATCCGTTTCCGTAACCCTAAAGAAGGCAGCGTAGTATTTGATGACCAAATCCGTGGTCGCATCGAAATCTCTAACAGCCAACTTGATGACCTAATCATTCGTCGTACAGACGGTGCACCAACATACAACTTCGTTGTTGTAGTGGATGACTGGGACATGGGTATTACACACGTTGTACGTGGTGAAGACCACATCAACAACACACCTCGACAAATCAACATCTATGAAGCACTAGGCGCGCCAGTTCCAACTTTCGCTCACTGTGCAATGATTCTTGGTGATGACGGTGCGAAACTTTCTAAGCGTCACGGTGCTGTTTCTGTAATGCAATACCGCGACGAAGGTTACCTACCAAATGCACTAAACAACTACCTAGTTCGTTTAGGTTGGTCTCACGGTGACCAAGAGATCTTCTCTCAAGAAGAGATGATTGAATTCTTCAGCCTGAACGCTATCAGCAAGTCTGCTTCTGCATTCAACACTGATAAGCTACTTTGGTTGAACAACCACTATATCAAGACTTCTGAGCCTGAGTACGTTGCTAAATACCTGCAATGGCACCTAGACGCACAAAAGATCGATACAACAAATGGCCCGGCGATCACTGAAGTGATCACGCTAGTTGGCGAGCGTTGTAATACGCTTATCGAACTTGCTGAACAGTCTCGTTACTTCTACGAAGATTTCTCTGAGTTTGAAGCTGGCGCAGCGAAGAAGCACCTACGTGGTGTTGCTAAAGGCCCACTAGAGCTTGCTCTTGCTAAGGTTGAAGCGCTTGAGGATTTCACTACTGCAAACATCAAAGATGGTGTGATTGCAGCAGTATGTGAAGAGCTAGAGGTCGGCATGGGTAAAATCGGTATGCCACTTCGCGTAGCAGTAACAGGTGGCGGCCAGTCTCCTTCTGTTGATGCAGTGATGGAGCTTGTTGGTAAAGAGCGCGTAATCGCTCGCATCAAGATGGCTCTTGAGTTCATCGCTGAGCGTGAAGCTAACGCTTAATTGAGTATTAGCTAGATTGAAAAAAGGGTCAGTAACTTGGTTACTGACCCTTTTTATTTGTCTTGAGTTTTATCTAACCAAGCTCAGATTTTCTTGAAGATGATTGAAGTGTTGATCCCGCCAAAGGCAAAGTTATTGCTCATCAGGTATTCAACATCCAATTCGCGACCAGAACCTGTGATGTAATCGAGTTTACCGCAGCGTTCGTCGATGTTTTCAAGGTTCAATGTTGGGCTGAACCAGCCAGAATGCATCATCTCTAGGCTCAACCAAGCTTCAATCGCACCACACGCACCAAGCGTATGGCCAAAGTAGCTTTTCAATGAGCTGATTGGCACTTCACCAAAAATGTTCGCGGTCGCATTACTTTCTGCAATATCGCCTTTATCTGTTGCCGTTCCGTGCGCCGAAACGTAACCAATTTTTTCAGCAGGAAGCTGTGCATCTTTCAGCGCTTTCTCCATACAGATTTGCATGGTTTCCATTTGAGGTTGGGTCACATGGGCGGCATCGCAATTGCTGGCAAAACCGATGATTTCCGCGTAGATCTTTGCACCGCGAGCAACCGCATGTTCATACTCTTCAAGAACAAGCGTACCAGCACCTTCACCGATAACTAGGCCATCGCGCTCACTGTCGTAAGGGCTAGGGGATTTTTCTGGCGTGTCGTTTTTTAAACTGGTAGCAAAAAGGGTATCAAAAACGGCAGATTCGGTTGGGCATAGCTCTTCACCACCACCGGCAACCATCACGGTTTGGTAACCGTGTTTGATTGCTTCATAGGCGTAGCCAATCGCTTGGCTACCTGAAGTACAGGCACTGCTAGTGGGAATCACACGTCCACGTAAGCCAAAGAATAGCCCGACGTTGACCGCTGCGGTGTGTGGCATCATCTGAACGTAAGTCGTTGCGGTGATAGCTCGTGTCGATTTCTCGTTAAGCATCACGCCAAATGCACCAACAGCGTCAGTACTGCCGGTTGAAGAACCATAGGCAATGCCTGTTTCGCCATTAGTCAAAACGTCGTGGCCAATCAGTCCTGCTTGCTCTAGTGCATTTTCGGTCGCCACTGTTGCTAGGCGAGACACGCGGCCCATGCCACGAACCTGTTTGCGCTTATAGTGCTTAGGTAGTTGGAAGTCATCAATAGGTGCGGCAAGCTTAGTGTTTAGACCATCATACTGCTCAAAGCTAGGCATGTACTGGGTCGCATTTTCACATGCTTTTAGTTTTGGCTCGATGTGCTGCCAATCGTTGCCAAAAGCGGTAACGCCTGACATGCCAGTTACAACAACGCGGCGGGTCATACTAAGCCTCCATTAACTGAAATCACTTGGCGAGTTACGTAGCCGGCAATATCCGACATTAGGTAGCTGACTAGGCCGGCGACTTCTTCTGGCTCGCCCATGCGGCGCAGTGGAACTTGAGGCAGCGCATGCTCTTTTACATGCTCATCAACCATGCCAGTATCGATTAAACCCGGAGCCACACAGTTTACTGTGATCTTGCGTTTTGCTAGTTCTAGAGCAAGTGACTTAGTAGCGCCAATCACACCTGCTTTTGCTGCGGCGTAGTTGGTTTGACCGCGGTTTCCCATGATGCCAGATACCGACGCCAGAGTAACAATTCGACCGCCTTTACGCTTTTGAACCATTGGCATTACGCACGGGTGCAGTACATTGTAGAAACTGTCGAGGTTGGTGTGAATCACGCCATCCCACTCTTCTTCCGTCATGGCAGGGAAGGCTGTGTCGCGTGTAATGCCCGCATTGTTCACCACACCATAGTAAGCGCCATGCTCGGCAATATCTGACTCAAGCGTTTCGCGACATTCGCTGCGATTGCTGATATCAAATTGGATCAGACGTCCAGCGCCACCCAGTCCGGTGATCGACCTTAACGTGTCTTCAGCACCTTGCTTGTCACCCATGTAATGAACGGCGATTTCAAAACCGTCTTTCGCGAGTTGAATAGCGATCGCTTTACCAATGCCTTTACTGGCACCAGTGACTAAAACCTGACGGCTCATGATGGGCTCCTAGTTTTCATTTCTTGTAATTTTTGTTCGGTCGGCACGTAGACGTTGAGTTGGCATTGAGCCACTAACTCGCCTTGGTCTTCGACTCGGGCGGTAAACACGGCCATGCCACTGTCTTCCATGAGTTGTTCAGCATAGATATCAAGGATTTGACCTTGAGTAAATTCATCACACAGTGACTTGTAGCGACGAGAACCGAGTAAGAAGCCGATTGGAGGAGTAGTGCCGTTTTTCAGCGCATGGTATCCAGACCAAGCTGCAACTGACTGCGCCATAAACTCGATGCCAACATAAGCTGGGACCGTTTGAGATTCGGCGTCAAAGAATAGGTTGTGCGCGCCAATATCGACCTGGCAGTGAATCGACAATGCCTCAACGTTGATAGCTCGATCGATTAATATCATCGGATCATCGTGTGGGAGAAGTTGGTCTACAGAAGGGATATCAGTCATTTATTACACCAAAAATCAGGCTAATGTTGTTGCCACCAAAAGCGAACGAGTTGCTTAAGATGTTCTTTACTTTAAGTTTCTGGGAACAGTTTACCAAATCAATCTCAATATCTTCAGCTTTATACTGACATTTTTGTAAGGGGAGTGGTAAGTCATATTTTAGAATATGCCACGCAATTGCAGCCTCTATCGCACTTGCCGCTCCAAGAGTATGTCCTGTTAGAGGTTTGGTTGAACTGACGGGAACCTTGTTTGCAAAAATACGATGGATGGCTTTGCTTTCCATTGAATCATTGAGTGGAGTTGCGGTGCCATGGGCATTAATATAACCGATGTCTTTTGCTCGTAACTGTGCAGAATCTAACGCCTTTCTCATTGCTTGTTCTGCACCGTTCCCTTCTGGATGGGGCGCGGAAATATGGTGTGCGTCGGAGCTGTCGCCATAGCCTAATAGGACTATATTCGAAGTGCTTTGAGTTGTATTGGTAGCGGTTGGTTTTGTCTTGCTAAGCAACATAAATGCCGCAGCTTCTCCGATGTTGATGCCATCACGAGAGGCGCTAAAGGGCTTACAATGTGTGGTTGATAGCGCTTCAAGACCATGAAAGCCATTGAGCGTCAGTTTACATAGTGTATCGACACCTCCAACCAACACAGCATCAGCCATTCCTGAATCTAACAAACGTTGGGCAGTAACAAATACACGGCCACTTGATGAGCAAGCGGTCGATATCGCATAGCTTGGCCCGGTTAATGCACAATGTTGGCTAACAAACTCAGAGGTGTTGCTTAGCTCTTGTTTTGAATAGTGGAAATCTTCGGGGAAAGAGCCATGTTCTAGTTTGTGTTTAAACGCAGTTTCACCATCAGAAATTCCCGAGGTGCTTGTGCCGATAACTACAGCAATTCTATCGGCACCAAATTGTGATTTTGCTTGCTCGATAGAGTCTTTGATTTGATTAACAGCCGATAACGCCAGTTGATTGTTGCGAGTGGCGTATTCCGCTTGTTCTGATGGGATTTCTGGTAATTCGCCAGCCACCTTACCAACGACCGTCGGCTTACCGTCGTTTAGCATGTCGCTCACTTCAACCATGTTTGATTCATGCTCGCCTTTGAGGCAGCCATGAATGTCAGCAACGCTTGAGCCTAATGCGGAGTGGAAACCACAGTCTTGGATATAAATAGGCATAATGTTTAGCTCTTACTTGGGTTGTCGACAATCGTTGAGTTCAACGTTTGAATGGTGATGGTGTAGCCTTGAATCAAATGCTTGAAAACAATATTGCCTGCCGTTTTATGTGCTCCGGGCTCTGCTTGGTAATCAATTTCAATGATTGGCTGTTGGTTTTCATCAAAGACGGTGCGGCTGTTTTCTGTATCGACCAAATACCAACCGATGTCTTGTAAAGGTTGAGCCCATGCTTCAACTGGCCATAGAGTTAGCATTAAATTAAATAGTACTTGCTCGGGTTGCGGCAGGGTTGCGCCAAGACCAGATAGAACTTGAGTATCAATCGTTTGGTTTTGGTATTGCAGCGATAGAATGCGAGTACCCCAAGAGGAGAAACCTGCCAACACGACTTTGTCTGATGTGACTTCGACTTGAACCGGTAGTTGCTGCGTATCATTTTCCCACGTAGCGCTGATCAGCTGGCTCGCCGTAAATGAGTATCCCAGTTCAGCAGGCAGCGGCAAGGCGAGCTCTGTGTCTTTATCGATTGCGACACTTGCGCCTGTAGGCTGTTGAGACACCATCGAACAAGCGCTGAGTAGTAAGCCCAATCCAACGACGAGCGCTATCTTGATTGTTTTGTTCATCTAAAAGCCTCTCGAGAGTTTGATTTTTCCGCTGCTTGTTGGTTGTTGATTGCAAGTGGCGAAAGCAACCACGCGACGAAAATACCAGTTAGGACGGTAACACCGAAACTATGAATGGCATGAGTTTGACTCAACGATAATAAGCCAAACGAGAGTAACGTCGTGAGGCCTGACAAAGTAATCGCCAATAAGGTGCTTAGTGATTTCTTCTGCTCAGCAAAGAACAGGGTATAGTCGATACCAATCCCTAAAATTAGAATCAGTCCAAGCAGGTTAAACAGATTCAGTGTCGAGCCTAAAATGCCCGTGACCGCTAAACCAGCGACTCCGGCAATTAATGAAGGCAACAGCATTAATAGGCTTTGCTTCACACCGTAGCGCCAACCTAACACCATCCCAATAGCGGCCAAAGCTATCAATAATAGCTCGGTGATCTTGACTCTATATTCCGCAAAGAGAGCAGAGATTTCATCAGCTTTATTGAGGTATTTAACACCTTGCTGCTGAGCAAAGCTTGAATCAAGCCATTGAGAGAACAGTTCTGAATTTGTGACGTCTTTGATCAAAATGACTGACGCTGCTTGTCCGTCTATCGGCTTTAACCAAAGTGGTCGAACAGGTTCTGACACTGGTGATTCTAAAAATCCAGATACCGTGATTGCTTCGAACTTAGGTAATTTTGGAAAGCTAGGCCAACCAAGTGTGTTCTGTAAGATATGGCTTTGCTGGTCATAGAGTTGCTCAACCAATTGATAGTTATCATGCTGGTCTTGTTTACTTAACAATTGCTGATTGATGCTGCGATATCCTGAGATACCTTGGCTATCGACCAAAGAATCTAAGCTCGTAGTGATCTCAGCCAGTTTTTTTAGCAGTTTTTGATCGCTGTTGGCAGTCACCAGCAGCATATTTTGACCACTGCCTAATCCTGATATCTCAGTAATGGCTTGCTCTTGCTGTTTGAGTTGCTCTGGCATCGCCTGAAGTTGTCGAATATCGTCATCGTAGCGAATTTGACTGAGTGATATCAAACTAACGACAGTCACTATTAATGGTAAGCCAATTCTAAACTTTTGGTTGTTCCAGAGGCTTAACCAAGTATGCCAAAGCTTCGACAAGGGAAGACGGCGTTCTTGGCTTGGTTTTGCCGCTAAAACGGGGTACCAACACACCACGCTGGCGTAAGCGGCAATAAGTCCAATTGACGAGAACAGAGCAAGTTGCTGCAAGCCAGGGAAAGGTGCCACCAACAGACCTAGGTAGCCAATCAAGCTGGTGATCAGACCCAAGGTTATCGCAACGAGAATGTGCTTCAAGCCTTTTTCACTTTGCCATTTACTCCCAGCTGCTAAGCGGTCAGTCAGGTAGTGAAAGGAGTAATCGATGGATACGCCAATTAAGCTGGCACCGAACACCAAACTAAACAGGTGAACTTTACCGAAGATAGCGACGGTGCTTGCCAGTGCGACCAATAATCCGGTACTGATTGAAAGCAAAGACAAGGCAAGAGGTAGGGCACTACGAAACGTCAGCCACACCAATAAAATCACACCTGCCAATGAGCCTAAACCAATGGTACTGATTTCTGATTTCGCGCTTTCGGTACCGTAATTGGCGTAGAACACCACACCGGTATGCTGCACTTTGACACCAAACTGCTTTTCGATCTCGCGCTCAATTGAACCAAGAGCGGGAAGTTGCTCTTGAATCGACAAGCTATAAGGTGAGCCTGCCAGAGTCGCCGTCACCAAAATATGAGTTTGCTCATTAGATTGAGCGGTGAGGTAGCCCTCTTTCACAACAAAGTTACTTGATTGAACGCTAACAGCACTGATGTAGTCGCGAAATAACAAGAATGGGTCTAGAGATAGCTCTGCTGCGGTGACGCCTGAGAACGGATTGTACAGAGACTGAATGACATATTGAGCTCGCGAATCCGGCGAGTGTGTCAGCGTCTCTTTTTGTTGTTGAGTTAGAAGTTGAGCTCGGTGACGAAAATAGAAATCGCTCCATTGGCTTTGCGTGCTGGCGTTGATCTTGCCTTGAACTTGCTTAAACAGAGTTGGCTGATTTGAGAAAGATCTTTGGTTGAGGGCTTTTTCAAAAGCGTCAGTCGCTGTCATGGCTTGTTCGACGTCGGAGGCACTTATGATAAACACCACTTGCTCGCTCATCGAGCTGGATATTTGCTGAAAGGCTTGCTCTACCATGGGATCTTGCTGGTTTTCTGGCAGCAATTTCATGATGTTGCTTTCAATGGGTACCGACGAAGAAAAAGCGAATTGTTTGATCAACAATCCGCTAAACAGTATTACGACAACAAGCCAAGCAAGGGCTAGGCTAGAATTGGAATTGTTGCGCTTCAGCATCTGATAATACTTCCGGTAGATGGCTTAACTGGCTAAATTCGATCACAGTGCTGTCCCCACGAACTTCTCTAAGTTCGATACGTTCAATGTCACCTTTTCCTTGCAGTGTGATGGCTTCAAACACCGCGTTCATTGGCGCATTCTTTGGCTTTAGAGTGAGTGTCCATCGTGTGTCTTCTGAACTTGAGTTTGCACTTTCATCAGAATTTTTCTCAGTCGCTGGTTCAAATGACAGTGAGAATTGCTCTTGAAGTTTTTGCGTGTCCCCGTGAAACACCGACAGGAATATATGGCTGAAATAAAATGCCATTGGGTTTTCTTTATCGGTAATGATCTTAGCGGGTTGATCGGCAAATCTTTGGCTCAGTTTGTTATCGGTTAGCACCAAGCTCACAGGAAAGGGGGTCGCTTGTGTCCAAAGCAAACCATTCGACTTGTCTAACAGGAAAGTACCTTGTGATGTTAGAGGTTGGGCGAACATTTCCATGTTACGTGTTTGAGTAAACTCACCACGAACGATACTATTTTCGCTTAACACGGTTTGTAGTTCTGTAATAGAGCCGACAGCATTCGTGTTCTCGCTAGCGCCAGCAAAGTGGCTCGCCATCATTGAAGCAAGCCCTAGCAGTGCGATACTGATTTGCTTACGCCCGTGTTTAAACAGACTCATGTTTCACCTGCTGCTGTGTGTTAGGTACTTGCGGTTGCTCTGATTGGTGATCGTTTGATTGCTGCTCAGTTGATTGGGGTAAGCAGCCAAATTGATGCCAGTGTTCGATTTTATCGGTAAACACTTTCGGCGAAGCAAAACACATCTCTTGCTCTTCAATGGTTACTGCAACCTGCATGGTGTGAGCGCGTGTCATACGAGCACCGGTGTTGGCATCGTGAATTTCGTAGTCAACACGCAAGCGGTTTTCCCATTCAGTTAACTTAGCGGATACCGTGATCTGATGATTAAACGGTATTGCTTTGATGTACTTTACGCGCGTGTCGATGATCGGCCACATGTAGCCAGAATCCTTCATCTCATGGTAGTTGTACTCAATCTTATCCATCATGATGCGCCTAACTTCTTCAAAAAATCGGAAGTAGTTGCCATGGTAGATCACGCCCATTGGGTCGGCATCTTGGAATGAGGTTACTAAAGTAACCTCTGATTTTAATGGATGAAGGATTTCAGACATAAATCGCTCTCAACAATATTGCGTAAAGGGTTAGCTACTCTAGGAGTAAAGTGACCAGTGTTGACTTTGAATACGAGCAATGAAGTGGCGTAGATCGCCTTCAAGTGGTCGATCTTCTACGATAAATTCAAACTCTTTAAGCACTTCGTCGCGAATGTGCTTTAGGTTTTCACTCATGTGGTGCTCATCAAGCTCATTATGGCGTTTACGAAGCTCAAGCGCTTGTGTCCCCGCCAGAAGTGATGCTGCCGCTACTTGTTCAGTCAGTTCAAGAACGCGTAAGCAGTCACGAGCCGCAATGGTGCCCATGCTGACTTTGTCTTGGTTGTGACACTCGGTTGAACGAGAGAACACGCTTGCTGGCATGGTGTGTTTTAATGCTTCTGCTGTCCAAGCTGAAACGCCAATCTGTACCGCTTTGAAACCGTGGTTGATTGGTTTACGTTCGCCTTCAGCACCGGTTAGGTTAAATGGCAAGCCGTTGTTGAACTTGTAATCCATCAACTGCGCCATTTGTCGATCAAGTAGGTCTGCAAGGTTGGCTACCGCTGTTTTTAGTGTATCCATTGCCATTGCGATATGACCACCGTAGAAATGTCCACCGTGCAGTACGCGCTCATTGTCGCCATCGATAATTGGGTTATCGTTAGCGCTGTTAAGCTCGTTCTCAATCATTTGGCGTAGCCAAGGCAGAGAGTCTTGAACCACACCAATCACATGTGGGGCACAACGCAGTGAGTAACGATCTTGTAGGCGATCACTGTTACGTGGCGGACGATCCGCTTGTAAGTCATCACGTAGCCATGCAGCAACTTGCTGTTGACCCGGATGAGGCTTCACTGCAAACAGCGCTTCATCGAAATGGAAATCGTTGCCTTGCATACCTACAGACACCATTGCGGTGATCTTAGTCGACAGCTGAGCTAGGTATTCTGCACGTTTGTAGGCGATACAAGCCAGAGCCGTCATTACCGACGTGCCATTCATCAATGCTAAGCCTTCTTTTGGCTTAAGCTTGATAGGGTTAATCCCTAGCTCTTTGTAAACGTCACTAGTAGGGCGAACTTCACCTTTGTAGATGACATCGCGCTCACCAATCAGTGCAGCTGCCAGATAAGACAGCGGCGTTAAATCACCACTGGCACCAACCGATCCTTCTTGAGGAATACGCGGTGAGATATCTTGATTGATCAGAGTGACGATCTGGTTGAGCAAATCGTGAGTCACACCAGAGACACCTTGTGACAATGAACAAAGGCGCGTTGCTAATACGGCACGAGCTTGCTCATGAGACAGTATTTCGCCTAAACCACAGCCATGAAAGCGCGTTAGATGCAGTGGTAATTCATCAACAAGGTTTGGTGGAATTGCAACGGTACATGAGTCACCGTAGCCCGTTGTCACACCATAGATCACGCCTTCTTCTTTCAATAGGCGTTCTAAAAAAGCGACACCGCGGTCGATCTTTGATGTGAACTCATTACTTGAGTTCATCGAGGCTTTTGCGCCTTGTGAAATAGCGACAACATCCTCAATCGTGAGGCGTTCGGCACCAAAGGTGATGCTATTTGGATTTTTTTTCGTCATGGTGCTTGCTCAATGTCCAAAAGTTAAAAAAGTTGTACCACTGAAGCGGTGCTTTCAGTGTGTAGTGCTGAAGTCGGTCTGCGTATTTCTGCACGACTTGCTGTAAAGATTGTTCGCGAGTCTTCCTAGGTAGCTCTAGCTTGTCGCTGAAATGCTCAAAATAGACATTAAAATGCGGTTTGGTTTGTGAGTCATCTCGTAGGCCAAACAGTAAGAATACTGGCGCTTTGAGAACAGAGGCTAACATAAATGGTCCTTGAGGGAAGGGAGCTTCTTTACCCAAGAACTCTGCCCATACTGAGCGACTCTCTTTGCTGGTGGAGGTTCTATCGCCAACGATCACAATCCATTCACCTTGCTCCAATTTCTGTTGCAACAAGATGGCGGTATCAGGGCCCATCGATGTCACCTGAATCAGGTTTAAATCAGACTGTGGGTTTACCGCTTTCATCACCGAATTAAAGCGTTCGGCGTGTTCCGTGAAGACCAGCGCATTGATTTTGATGTGTGAGTGTCGACGTCCCAAAGCGCGGCACAACTCGATATTACCAAGGTGAGACCCCAGGATTAGCACACCTTGCTGGTTTTCCACCATACTTTCGAATTGCTCTTGACCATGAATGGTCAGGTTATCGACTGAAAAATCACCTTTCCATGCGGCTAATTTGTCTAGCATGGTGTGACCAAACGAAAGCAGGTGGTTATAACTGGTTAATTCAGCGGGTAAATCAATATTCTGTTGCTCTGCGTATGTCTTAAGCTGGAATAGGTATTGCTCAGAAGCGTTTCGTGCGCGCTTTCCTGTCAAATGGTAGTAACGCATTACACCGCGCAAAATTAGGTTGAATACACCTCGGCCTAATAGTGAGTAAACAGCTAACAACAGTTTGATACCGAGTACTGTGCCGCGCTCTTGAGTTCTGGACCAATGAGGCTGTTCAGTGCTATTTGGTGCCTGCTGCGCCTGATTGCTTTCTGAAAATTGTGTAGAACTTGTTAGGTGATCTTCAGAATCTGATTTGAAGTGACGAGCAATCAGCTTAGGGGCTCTTGGCAGCATGCCGAAGAACAGTCGAGTATGCATCCAACTGATTTTTACGTTGTCCCACAGCGCATCGAAATGAGAGACACCATTTTCAGGGTAGATGACTCGCGTCTCAATGAAGTCAATGTCGCAGCCTTCCCAGTATAAGCGAACCAGAATCTCGATATCGAAGTCCATTCTCGAACCGACATCGTATTTATTCAGTACTGTTTGTGCCTTATCGATTGGATACGCTCTAAAGCCACACATGCTGTCTTTAATCGAGAGAGATAGAGTTTCTATCCACACCCAAATATGTGTCGCGTAGCGCCCGTAGAGCCTTGCCTTCGGTACGCTATCGTCATAGACAGGCTGACCTGAGATCAGGCGCTGGGGCTTAGCTTGTGACGCTTCGATTAATGCGGGTAGGGCGTCTAGGTCATGTTGACCGTCAGCATCAATCTGAATGGCATGACTAAAGCCGAGCTCCTGTGCTCGCTTGATGCCAGCCTTTACGGCACCGCCTTTGCCTTGGTTCTGCTCAAGCGTAACCAAGGCTACGTTTGAATTCTCTACTAAGGGAGCCAGAAACTGTTTCGTGGTGAGTTCACTGCCATCGTCAACGATGATGATCGTCAACTCAAAATGATGGAGTGACGACACCACTGCAGGCATGGTTTCACCGTGGTTAAAGCACGGGATTAGGAAGCAAGCTTTGTAGTTGCTTTCTTTTGTTACGTGTTGAGAAGCAGCCTCAGCAGGAGCGCTATTCACTTTTCTCTCCCAGCTTCATTTTTCCTGAAGAGTGGGTCTGTTCACCGTTGTTTGAGGTGTAGCTGAAGCTCAGCTTGTCTTTGTCAGCATCCCATTTGAGTGATAGCTGGATTGTGGCGTCAGGAAGGATAGGCTCTTGGAATTTGATGACCTCCATACCTTTAAAGTAACCAGGGACATTTAACTCTTGGACAGCATAGTGAAGTGCCCAGTCAATTTGTGTCACACCGGGAAGAATAGGGAAGCTCTTAAAGTGCCCCTTAAAATCGGTGATGTCTCCGGTAACATGGAGTGTCAGGGTCGATTCTTTCTCTACAGTGTCAACAGCAATGACGTTTGGTTTTCTCTTATCCATAGCGTGTGCTTAGAATCCTTGGGCTAAAATGGGTCTTCTGACAAAAATATAAAAGATAATCTCAGTATAAAATGCGACCAGTGATTTTTATGATTTTACGAGCTGCTCTATGTGAGAGGTTAGTCTCTTGCCTTGGCTGTTGAGGGGGATCTCATCAACAACACGATACTTTCTTGGAATAGCGATTGGCTCTAACCATTTTCTGAGTTCTGAACGTAACATTAACCAGAATTTACCTTTACTCATGGTTGCGAGAGTCGCTTGGCCTTCCTCTGATAATACCAAAACTGACGCCAAGATTAAGCGCTCCGGTTCTTCAAATGGAATCACCACACACTCGCTTATCCAAGGCAGTTGCTCAAGTCGCTTTTCGACTTCAACCAGTGATACTCGTTTTTCTTCTATCTTGATCACTCGGTCGGTTCGGCCTTTCAATATAAATTGATTATCTGAGACCATTTCGCACTCGTCTGCGGTTTGATACCAGTTGTTTTTGTCGATGTACGGCGACAATAACTTAATGCAATTCTCACTATTGAGACTGGCCTTAATACAGTCAAAAAGCTGCCAAGGTGTTTGAACGCTCTGTTGCTGACGAAACGCGATGCCGCCGGTTTCTGTGCTGCCAAACACTTCGATAGGTAAATGCCCAAGCAGACCTCGTGATTGATGAGCCGACTCGGTAGGTAAAGGGCCACCAGAAGAGAATACCCCCGCTAGATGCGTAGACTTTGTCTCGTGTTTTAATCGTTTGAGTAGCGCAGGGCTGCTGATCAGCACGCTCTGCTTGTTAGCGTGAGACAGGATCTGTTCCGGGTATTCGAGATTGTTTCGAGAAAATGGAACGCTAGAACAAAGCGGCCATAAGATTCGAAACAACAGACCATAGATATGTTGGTGTGAGACGGTGCTGTGGACTTGGTTGTCTTTAAGCAAGGCGCCCCAGTTTTTATCTAGCTGAGCGATTTCAATATCTAGGTGTTCTAAGGTCTTATGGATTGCTTTTGGTGTACCGCTTGAGCCTGAAGTAAACAAGGTCAATTGGATTGCTGCTAACTCAATGGCGGGAAGATTATCGGTTAGAGGTTCTCGTATTTCGGTGTCTAATAAGGTTTGGATATTGCGAACTTCATTTATTTCCACTGCACCAATCGCATCATCGACCAACAGACAGTCAAAATGCTCACTCAGCTCGGCAAGCGCACACGGTTGATAGTTACCTGGCAAGATGATGTGTTTGTTGCTGGCTGCGCACGCTAAAAAGGCCACTGAAAATAGGTAGCTGTCTTGGGTGCAAATCGCAACTCGTTGAAAAGGGGATGAAGATAAAAGCTGTACGAGTTGAGATAAGTCGTCGTTAAATGTTTGCCACGAAATCTCGCTATTGTCGTCAAAGCAGACAATAGAATCAGGCGATCTGTTCTGACTGAGAAGTTCAGACAAGGAAGTGTAAGAGACGGTTTGTGTCATAACAATTTAACTCTGACGAATGCGCTGTCTTACTATCCACTCTCCTGCAAAGAGCAACCCTGCAAATACATAGCTGAGTAAGCCATTGTATAGGGTCCATATTTCAAGAGGTTGGAAGCAGGTGTAAAGGGCGATAGAGCCATTGATAACAAAGAACAGACACCAAACTTTGGTGACTGTTCGTGTGTAATCAACGCCACTTTGTGGAAGTTCTGGCTCTTGGAGGCGAGCAAGCCGCTCGATAATCGTTTGCGGTTGCCATAGGCTCGAGGCGAACACAACCAGCATACAAACATTAACGATGACGGGGTAATAAGTTAGCCAGCCGTGCTGTTTGAAGGTTAACCCTAATGCCAGCAGAACAATCCCTGCACTTCCGCTGATCCAAGCTAGGTGTTTTAGCTCTTTGATTTTAGCCTGACCACCGGTGAAAATGCGGACAGCAAAAATAGCGGCTAAGACGATACCAACGGTTTGTAGGCCAAACTTGTTGAGTCCAAAGTAAACCGCTATTGGATAAGTGAAAAGTATGATTGCCGACAGTAAAGTCAGCAGAGGACGCATTATGCGTCCTTCAATAGTTCAACCACAGACTCGACAACGTCATTAACGGTGCGTACTGCTTTGAACTCTTCAGGCTTGATCTTCTTACCTGTAACGTTCTGTAAGTGAACGACCAAATCAACGGCATCAATGCTGTCGAGGTCTAGGTCGAGATAAAGGTGTGCTTCTGGAGTGATATCTTCAGCATCAAGCTCAAACAGCTCGATAAGCGCATCTTTAACCTGGTTGAATACTTCTTGTTGGTTAGCTTGTGTCATAAAGATCTGTCTAGTTGTTCGTTTTAGATGAAATGTAGTTAGCTAGGTTTTCAACCGATGCAAAATGTTGGCGAGTGTTTGAATCGTCGGCATCGATAACAATGTTGTACTTTTTCTTGATAGCAAGGCCGAGCTCAAGGGCATCGATAGAATCTAATCCAAGTCCATCACCAAACAGTGGTGCTTCCGTTTCAATTTCATCAATGCTCATATCTTCAAGATTCAGTGCGTCGATAATCAGTTGTTTTAGTTCGTTGTGTAATGTTTCCACTTAGGCCTACTTAGTACTTTATCTAAATGCTACTTCAAGGGGGGCGATTCTACATTATGTGATGTATTTTCGAAACGCTGATATCACCAGTTATTTTATTGATGAGCTAAATATTTTCTTCGGAAGGAAAAATAGTCTGTGCAAGGTGTTGATTGAGGCGCCTTGCTGCCGAAGTTAAGTTATTTGAATTCTCAATAAAGGGTGCGACGTCTATTTTACCTTTCACTGCGATATGAAAAAAGGGTTTAGTGGCAGGAACTTGATACCATTTTTTCTCTTTTGTTAAGAATGTCGGAGAAACTGTAATATGAATCACGCGTAAGTCGGTTTGTGTTCGAGTGGCAATTTGTGCCGCACCACGTTGTAAGGATGGTTCAATTCCTGGCGTTGTGCGAGTTCCTTCAGGGAAAACTAACAATACATTTCCACGCGAAAAGCGTTCTTCACAGCGTTCTAAAAGATCGTCAGGGGTTTGGTTGGGTATGTATCCCGCTGCTTTGACAATCCTCTTCATAAACGGGTTTTCCCATATTGCCGCTTTAACAAGACAATCACATTGAGGAAGTTGAGAGGCGATCAGTACATAGTCAATCAAGCTAGGGTGATTGGCGACAATGATGCAGTTGCGATCTTCGCGGAGCAGTTCGGCGCCATCAATTCGGTAATCAATCGCGCCTGTGAACTTCATTATTTGGCAGAATGCATTGAATGAGAAACGGATTAATCGTTGTGCTTTGAGCTCTCTTTCTATGACGTTGCGAGTCGTTAGGGCGATCGAAGGTAAGATTAAGAAGCTTAAGACTAAGCCTCCCAAACCAAAGATGGTAAAGCAGAGCCCCGTCGCGAATACTCGCCAACATTGGCCTACTTTGCTCATTTCTGTGCACCTGCTTGGGCGTTATTGACCCAGAACCAGTTTTGGTGCTTACCAGCAATAGTCCAATGCTGTGTTCCCAATAGGATATGTTGTAGCGTTTGTAGGCCTTGCGGTAAATCAGCGGCTGAGCTGTCTCTAACTTTGGGGGGGCTAGCGATTGGTTTACTTGTTACTGCTCTCGAAACCGAGTAGTCACTGCCTGCAGTGAGTACTAAACCTAGAGCGTAGTCAGCATAGTGCTGATTTTCGTATTCTCGATATACATCAGGCAGAGGTTGGTCGAAGTCAATGACGAGTACACGATGTGACGGATACTGATGTAGGTAAAGATAAGCTTCAATCAGGGCGTTGTAAAAGGTATCTTGCCCAGCAGCGATAGAGGTCAGTGGAATCGGCGCTTTTGCAGCAATCGTTGTTAGACCTGCAGCGGTGTTGTGTACCGATTGGGAAAACGCCATTGGAGAGGCGTCGTCACCTTCTAATATTGATTGAATTAAAGTGGCTGTTCGGTGGAGCTCACCATGTCGACTGGCAAAAACCAGATAATCAATCGAGGTATCTTTTAATAGGGTTAATGCGGTTTGGACGGCCAGTTTGCTTTGCAGGCTCATTCGGCGGCGCATCATCGGAGGGATGGCTTTAAATTCAGTTGAGCCATTTTGTGGCCAATCTAAATGAGTGCTCCACGTTTGCCACTCGGCAACGGAATAGAGGCCTGGCGAATTTGCTGACCATTTTTCAATATTAAACGACATTAATTGGGATTGATTTGACATAGAGTATTGATTTACTTTGGGTCTAACTAATACTATGCATGCTTATAAATAAACACGGGTAAGGAGTTTAAATGAAATTACTAAAAATAGCCGTTTCAATGTTATTTATACTCGTTCTTGCAGGCTGTGGACGTGTCCAACCTGTAATGAATATTGAGGATACTCCAGTTGCTTTGAATCTTCAAAGTAAACAGGTGAAATCAGCGATTTATGAGTCTGCTGAGAACCGAGGTTGGTTGGTTTCAGAAATTAAGCCAGGCCTAATCCGTGCTGAACTGTATGTCCGTTCACATCATGCTGTGGTTGATATTCCATATAATGATAAGTTTTACTCTATTCTTTACGTCGAATCCGAGAATTTGAAGTACGACGATGGTGAAATTCACCGTAATTACAACCGTTGGGTTAATAACTTGAACGTTGATATTAAACGCAAGCTTGCACAAATGGCTGCTATGTAGCTCTCTATTATTTTAAAGTTAGGTTTTTCGTGTCGGAATATAAATTAGATCCATTTAACGCATTAGAAGCAAAAACAGAAGCGCAAAAATTGTCTTTTGCTCCTATTGTTTTTCATACAGCTCGTACACTTCGTGATTTAGGTATTTTGAAAGCGTTAGATGACGCGGGCAATGATGGTTTACCCGCTGAAACTATTTCTCAAGCAACGGGTGTATCCGAATACGGTGTCAAAGTTCTGCTTGATATGGCGTTGAGTGCTCACATCGTTACTTGGGATAAGCCTCATTATAAAATGGCTAACCTAGGTTTTTATCTATTGCATGATGGCATGACCAACGCAAATATGGATTTCACGGCTGATGTTTGTTATGCCGCGATGATGCATTTAACCGAAGCAATAGAAGAAGGTACACCTGCAGGCCTGAAAGAGCTGGGTGATTGGGAAACGATTTATCAAGGTTTGTCTCAATTACCAGAAAAAGCAAAAGAGAGCTGGTTTAAGTTTGATCATTTCTACTCAGATCGTTCGTTCCCTGTGTTGCTTGAGAAAGTTTTCAGTAAGAAGCCTAAATCGCTGGTGGATATTGGCGGTAATACAGGTAAGTGGGCAATGCAATGTTGTAACTACGACTCTGATGTCGAGGTGACGATTGTCGATTTGCCGCAGCAATTAGAAATGGCAATGGCAAACGCAACACAGCACGGTCATCAAGATCGAGTGACTCCATTCCCCGCTAACATGCTTGATAAACAGCAAGCGCTGCCGACAGGTACGGATGTGTGGTGGATGAGTCAGTTCCTTGATTGTTTCTCGCCAATGGAAATTCTTAGCATATTAAAGCGTGTTCGCTCTCATATGTCAGAAGACGCGACTGTTTATATCCTTGAACTGTTTTGGGATGCACAGAAATACGATGCGGCTTCTTATAGCTTAAATGCGACGTCTCTCTACTTCACTTGCTTGGCCAACGGCAACAGCCGCTTTTACCGCAGTGAAGATTTCCTAGAGATAGTGGAAGAGGCTGGCTTTGATGTGGTGACTCGTACCGACGATATCGGTCTTGGGCATACGCTTCTGGAGCTGAAAGCTAGCGCGAAATAATCATGGTAAACATGGCTTAAATTAATGAAAAAACTGTCAACTCAAGTAGTGATCATCGGAGCTGGCCCATCAGGGTCTATTGCGGCGTCTTTGCTTCATAAAAAAGGCATCGATGTTCGAGTGATTGAAAAAAGCCTTTTCCCCCGTTTTTCTATTGGTGAAAGCCTGTTACCAGCGTGCATGGAAGTGATCGAACAAGCGGGCATGAGCGAAGCTGTGGCTAATGCTAACTTCCAATTTAAAGATGGCGCGGCTTTTCGTAAAAATGGTGTTTATACGGCGTTTAATTTTGAAGATAAGTTCTCTTCTGGGCCGGGAACGACGTTTCAGGTTCAACGAGGTACTTTTGATAAGGTAATGGCAGACTGTGCTGAAGCGCAGGGTGTTACCATTGATTACCAACATGAACTGATAGGCATTAACTTCGCTGAAGACCGTACTATATTAGATGTACAAATACAGGGTGGAGAGCGTTATCAGCTAGAGGCTCAATACGTCCTTGATGGTAGTGGTTTTGGTCGAGTGTTACCCAAGATGCTCGATTTAGAAGAGCCATCACGACTTCCTCCGCGCAAAGCTATCTTCACACATATTAATGATCATATCTCAGCAACGGATACTGATCTTGAATACGATCGCAGTAAAATTTTGGTCTCGGTACATCCAACCAATCCTGATGTTTGGTATTGGTTGATTCCCTTCAGTAACGGAGTCTCTTCATTCGGTGTGGTAGGGGAACCTAAATTCTTTGAATCATACCCAGAAGACAAGATTTCGGCGATTAAGCAGCTGGCAACAGAAGAGTCGGGCTTGGCCGAGATTTTGGCAAATGCGGAGTATCCAAATCCCGCAGGCGAAATTGGTGGCTATTCTGTCAACGTTAAACATCTTGCAACCGATAAGTATGCATTACTGGGTAATGCAGGGGAATTTCTTGACCCTGTATTTTCATCGGGAGTGACTATTGCGATGAAGTCGGCTCAGTTTGTGGTTGAGTGTGTGGAAAAACAACTCAATGGCGAGAAAGTCGACTGGGATCGTGAATACGCTGAACCATTGATGATTGGGGTAAATACTTTTAGAACGTATGTTGAGGGTGGTACTCGGGGGCTCTTCAGGATGTGATTTTCTATCAAGAACCAAACCCGAAGATTAAGCAAATGGTGTGTTCTATTTTGGCTGGTTACGCATGGGATCAAAGTAACCCCTATGTGAAAGAATCAAAACGCCGACTGACGACACTGTCGGAGATATGCCGAAGCTAGGTGGTCGATTAAGGTGTAGCAATCTACTAAAGCACCATAATGATAAAGCCTATAAATCAAAACAGCCGCAATGCGGCTGTTTCTGTATCTGCTAAATATGGGAAGCTGATTCTTAGCTTACTCGCTTTACTGAAGTTGATACTACTTCAGGTCGATGCTGTTCAATCGTCCCATAAAGATAAGTAACTCAATCACATCTTTGTGGGCTTCAAGCAGCGCTCGTTTGGTTTGGCTGTAGGCGGCGAGTCGCCCGTGCTTCCTTATAGAGCATACTTTGGTTCTGTATTTGTATTCACCACTTTCAGAGAATACGCGCCACTTAGCGATGTAGCATTCATCTCGATGTTCGGGATCTGTCTGAGTCGGGTTTGGTTTGAATACTATTTTAGGTTCTAAACTATGAGGCAGACGTGTCATGAGATAGGGCTCTTTGAGGACTTTTGGCCAAAACTTTCCCCAGAGCTTTCTGCCAAGCTCATCTCTTAACTTGATGGTTTTCTTTAGTGCTTTGTCTTCACCCATACGAACAAAACCGACAGAACGATGTAACACCGTATCTTCGGGAGTATGGATGTGGATTTTAAAAGCGGTTTGGCCTTTCGAGATAAAGCGGTAACCGGTAGCACCAATTAGATTATTCTGGCTCATAGTTTGCTAAATGATGATTATGTTATTAATAAGATTACGACAAATACCGCGAAACCGAAACTAATCCTCATGAAAAAAATAAAGCCTTAGTACTTTTGCTAAGGCTTTATTAGAAAACATGAGTTGATGGTGCTGCTAACTACATGATTTTCTGCATTACATCACCAATTTGAATGCTTCCCGCAAGGCTTGGTTGATCAATGGTGAGTTCAGCTTCGTTTTCATAAACGCGAGAAACCGTCAGGGTGATATCGCTTTGAGAGACCTTATTGCGTGGCAAGCCTCTTTGGTCGATAAATGAACCTGTGTGCCAAAGCTGAAGTTTGTCGCCTTGTTCTACACCGTGTATTCGGCCTAAATCAATGGTCACCATATTCCCAAACACAGCAGCAACTTCAGGAAGCGTGATTTTACAAGATACTTCCGATTCTAAATCCAACATAATATTACGACTGACACGAAGCATCATGCTGCCATAGGTTGATGCCCAGAAACGAGCACTGCGGGTGTCGATTTCACTGGTCTTCGCAAATGGCCATTTTGCTACTTCACGATAGCTTCGGTTGTAAACCTGATGACCTGTTTTACCATCGAATACCTGCATTTCTAACGCAAATTGGCGATTGATAATGTCGTCTTTCAAAAGCTTCGATTCAATGGTTGCGGTTAAGTCGGTGATGTCACCACCTATGATGTACTGTGCCCCCGTATCTTGTGCGATCATTTTGATCACTTCCGGTCGACGCTTGTCTATGTCGTAATTTGTTGTACCAACAGAGACAAAACTGCGAGATTCTTGCGCCAGTTGTCGGTTAACGACATGGCCAAAATCATCACCAATGTTATAGATTCGGCCCATCACAGCTTGTTGTGGAGAGCTTACATCAATATTACCGACCAAAAACGTCTTCTTATATTGGCTTTCATGGCAAGCACTTGCCGAAGGGTAGATGTCTATCCTTGCAGTGACCATTATATTGCCACCGCGTTTCTTCTCTTTTTCTACTAAGATGTAGCGCACTTCATGATTGGTAAATTGAAATTCTTTCTTTTTTGCATCTAAGTAGGGGGTGAGGTTTGCAATACTGCCGATGTCAGCGCCAGAGAACTGTATGGCTTTGTAAACGGCATCCTCTAGGGCATGAACCCTTGCCGCATCCTCTGACGATACGATGGTTGCAGTACCGGTAACTTCATACCAAGAGGCATGAGTACTGAAGCTGATGGTTGTCAGTAAACTTATTGAAAATAAGTAATAAATTATTTTTTTCATCTATTCGTTACCAGTTGGGTATAAATATTGCTTAACAAATATCTATAAGCTTAAAGCTGACTCAAGTGCGTTTTTCATAATCTGAACCATTAATGAAAAGCAAAGATTGTTCCAACATTGTAATCCATTGAAAAGAGTCATGGCGAGAACATATTGGAACAGCAAGCACTAAATATATCTGGAGATAAGAGAATGAAAAAATGGCTCGTAGTAATGAGTGTCATGTTAATGACATCATGCGCTTATTCGCCAATCTATAACGGTAAATCTGAGTATTCAGGCAGTCCGTTTATGTTGATGGACAGCCCGCGTCATACCATGGATTTTTTCGTGGAAAGCATGACCGAAGATTTGATCTTGTCGAATACGAGTATTTCAGCCAGAACACCCATTGCCATTACCTCGTTTGTCGATCTGCAACACATGGACACAACCAGTTGGTTAGGAAACTCGGTATCAGAAGGTTTCATTCATCAGTTTCAGCGTCGAGGTTTTAAAGTGGTTGATTTTAAAACCACAGGCTCTATCCAAGTGACCCACCAGGGGGATTTTGCTATTAGCCGCGATTGGAAAGACTTAGCCCAAGAGCAAGACGTCCAGTATGTTTTGACTGGAACTATGCTTCGTCAAGAAGGCGGTGTTCTAGTAAATGCTCGTGTGGTCGGAATGCAAACTCGCATCGTTGTTGCTTCCGCACAAGGCTTTTTACCTGCAGACCGTATTGGTCGTGACTTAGATACTCTGAACAGTATTCGAACTCAAGATGGGGTTATTATTCGTTCTGATCCAACGATCAGTCAGCCTCATACTGTTATTCTTCGCCCTTAGGAGTTCGTGATGAAGAAGTTAATATTTGTTGTTGCCGCTTTATTGCTTGTCGGCTGCCAACCATTACAAAGCATGAGACCTAATGACTTTTTGGTTGCGGTTGGCTACGCGAGTGTCAGCGAGCAGAAAGGTCGTAATGACGAAGAGAAACGTATTCGAGCAATGAGAGCCTCTAAAATTGATGCGTATCGTGAACTTGCCGAGCAAGTGTATGGTATGCGCGTGAGTGGTCGAGCTGAGCTTGAAGATCAGCGTCTTGGTACTGAGAGAACTTCAGGCGCGGTTGATGGTGTTATCCGTGGTGCCGAAGTGGTGCGCAGTTACCCTGTTGGCGACAGCTATGTGACTGAACTACGGTTAGATATCCGAAAAATGGAACAACTGCGTAATTATGGCGAAGTTCAACCAGTGCCTGAGAAGAGACAACAAACGTTGTTCTAGTTTAAGGATCGTCTAGTTATAGGTTTCTCCTGTTATATTGGCTGCTATTCGCTTTCCAGATGGCGTAACGGCAACCAGTAACGGCTATGAATAAGAAAGCGGCAAGTATTAAAGTACTTGCCGCTTTTTTGTTTATTGGCTTGGGGAGTACATTCACTGGCTTAATAGGCGTTTTGATAGGTGTAACGAGAAGGGTAGGCTGAGATACAGATACAGATACAGATACAGATACAGATACAGATACAGATATGAGAGGGCGGTGGTTTACCTAACTAAGCTTTAACGTTGGTTCCTAGCGTAGAAATTGTATGCGTTTGGCCTCCGGCATTGTAGGTCATGCCAATTTTGCCGTGACTTTGCTGCATCATATTGCTGAGTTTTTTGAAGCTAAGGTGTGCTCGATTCAAGGCTTCGCCATTTACTAGGTTCGCTTGATGGCAGTCGTGCACTATGGACTTGATGGTTGCGACTAACTGAGCAAGTTCAGGGTTCTCGGTTAGTTCAGATATATTAGTATGGGCAGCGATTCGTTGATCGGTTGATCTTAGTTGTTCAACAAGAACCACTTTCTCTTTGGCTATTCGCTCAATATCGCTCGATTGTCGGCTTGTAATAGCGATTTTCTCTGAACTCAATAATTCAGATAAGGCTTTGGCATTTTGAAGTTGGAAATTAACTAAATCTGCTAGTGCCGCCATAATGTAACCTACTAATAACCTCGTGTACTTTAAGATAATAACTTTATTTAAAAGCTAATGTTTGCTTAAAGACCTTTTAATTCGTTTTCAAATTTCATCATGTTGTCGGC
The DNA here is from genome assembly GCF_041464685.1 of Vibrio sp. 10N.237.312.B06. Lineage (NCBI taxonomy): Bacteria > Pseudomonadati > Pseudomonadota > Gammaproteobacteria > Vibrionales > Vibrionaceae > Vibrio > Vibrio sp. 10N.237.312.B06. Next base: position 16,511 of record NZ_JBFSPI010000021.1, on the reverse strand, counting down.
CAACTTTTCTGGATCAACAGTGTATGAGCCATTTGCGATCGCTTCTTTTATTGCCGCGACTTTCACTGAATCGAAACTTGGTTGTGCTGCCATCTCTTGATGGAGTTGACCAATCGCCTTGCCTTGTTGGCTTAGTGAAACCGCATCTTTGCTTGCGGGTGATTTAGATGACACATCAGCTCTTGATGCCTCAGACTTAGAATCAGAGCGCACTGCTGAGCGGTTAGTGCTCGCTAGGGTTTGCCCTGAACGAATATTATCAATACCTGCCATAGTTAAGCCTTTTTCTTCAAAATGGGAACCTGTACAGTCAATATCGACCATGGGTGAGAATACTTTAGCAATTTTTAGCTCAATAGTCGAAAACGAACCAAACACCTCAACCGTTATAATTGGATGTTAGAGTTGAGAATAAAAGCGCTAACGATACCGACACTTTAAAGTGAAGTGTTAAAAGTAAACCGTGACTTCAGACATGCTGGTAACAATACCTTCGATTATACGCTGTGATTTGTCATTTTTCACCCTAACTTGATCACCCATTGAGCCATCGGTAAGTGCAGTACCTTTGGTGGTAATGGTCATGCCACCTTTTACTGCCTGTATGATAACCTTCTCATTTCGGCATACGACACAAATATCGCCTCTTTCGACAACATCACCGGGTCTTAGGTTCTTTTTTACCTTAGCACCGATGACTTGTTGTGGAGTGGTAAAGCCTTGGCGACGAAATTTGTTGAGAGAGATCATCGCAGTTGTGACGTCGTATTGACCGACAATTTCGCCTCTCGCCAGTGAACGAGTCGTTGTGACAAGTGGTACTGACATTGAAAGGCGCACTGGCACGTAAACACGCCATTCATCAGGAACACAACGAACTAAAACAGTAATGCTGCTGCGAGTGTTGGTTGTTGTAGAGGCACTTGTCTCAAGGGGGATAGGACAATTTGTTGCTTTGATTCTAGAGTCTACATTAGCGGAATTAACAAAAAGTTCACCGCCTCGCGGTTGCTCCACCGAGTCAAGGATGTGTTGCTCAGCCGCTGATTGGATCATGTCAATTTGTTCCGGCGTTGCCGCGTGTGTAAAAAAACTAAACAATATTGTTAGAATGCCGATAAACTTAGCGACAGTTTTAAAAATAGTTCTACACATAGCTATGGAAAAAAGATATATGTTTGCTTTATGATATGTCATTTTATTTCTCTAGTGGTTCGTAGCCTGCAGTAGACTAACACTTTCTATCCAAAAAGTTTGATATGGAGATGAGCTCATGACGGGTATTCTTGATTCAGTGAATCAGCGTACGCAACTCGTCGGTCAAAACCGATTAGAATTACTAACCTTTCGCCTAATGGGGCGTCAGCGTTACGGTATTAATGTATTTAAAGTGAAAGAGGTTTTACAATGCCCTCGTCTGACTTTAATGCCAAATTTACATCATCTCGTAAAAGGTGTGGCTCATATTCGTGGTCAGACAGTTTCTGTCATTGATTTGAGCCTAGCGGTAGGCGGACGTCCTACATCTGATATCGATAAGTGCTTTGTGGTGATTGCTGAATTTAACCGTACTATCCAAGCATTCCTCGTAAGCTCTGTAGATAGAATTGTTAATATGCACTGGGAAGCTATTCTTCCACCACCAGATGGTTCAGGTAAAGATAATTACCTAACAGCGGTAACCAACATCGATAATGAATTGGTTGAAATTCTGGATGTTGAAAAGATTCTTGCTGAGATCTCACCTGTTGATGAAACCATGGATAGCAGAATCGCAGAGGAAATTGCAGAAGTTGAACAAGAGAAAGAATTGGTTCGCCGAATCTTGATTGCCGATGACTCGACGGTTGCTCGTAAGCAGGTTCAACGTGCTATAGAATCTATTGGTTTTGAGGTCATTGCTGTCAAAGATGGTAAAGAAGCCTATGAGACTCTGATGAAAATGGCATCGGAAGGCAGTATTTACGATCAAATTTCATTGGTGATTTCAGATATTGAAATGCCTGAAATGGATGGATACACGCTGACTGCTGAGATTCGTCGTCACGCAGAACTAAAAGATTTATACGTAATTTTGCACTCATCATTGAGTGGTGTATTTAACCAAGCCATGGTTGAGCGTGTAGGGGCTAACTCCTTCATCGCGAAATTCAATCCTGATGAGCTTGGTGGCGCGGTTAAAGCTGCGTTAACTAACTAAAAGAGACATTAATGACTGCTATAACAATAAGTGATCAAGAGTATCGCGATTTCAGCCGTTTCTTAGAATCTCAATGTGGCATTGTATTAGGTGACAGTAAGCAGTATTTAGTGCGCAGTCGTTTAAGCCCATTAGTAACGAAGTTTAATGTTGCTTCATTGTCTGATTTGCTAAGAGATGTAGTGACAGGTCGAAACCGTGAGTTGAGAGTGGCGGCAGTGGATGCTATGACGACTAACGAGACACTTTGGTTCCGAGATACTTATCCGTTTGCTGTACTAGCGGATAAACTTCTACCGGAAATAGCGGCAAATAAACGTCCTATCAAGATTTGGTCTGCGGCAAGCTCTTCAGGTCAAGAACCATACTCAATGGCTATGACGATACTTGAGACCCAAGCACGTAAGCCGGGTATGTTGCCAAATGTATCGATTACCGCTACTGATATTTCAGCAAGTATGTTAGATATGTGCCGCACTGGCGCTTATGACAACCTTGCCTTGGGCCGAGGACTTTCTCCTGAGCGCCGTCGCACTTTCTTTGAAGATGCTGGCGATGGTCGTATGAAAGTGAAAGACAACGTTAAGCGAATGGTAAACTTCCGTCCTCAGAACTTGATGGAGAGCTATGCACTGTTAGGCAAATTCGACATTATCTTTTGTCGTAACGTGTTGATTTATTTCTCTCCGGATATGAAGTCAAAAGTACTTAACCAGATGGCAAATAGCCTGAACCCTGGTGGTTACCTGTTATTGGGTGCGTCTGAATCGTTAACCGGCTTAACAGATCGTTTTGAAATGGTTCGCTGTAATCCAGGCATCATCTACAAATTAAAGTAATTAGTGTCACCACTTTAAGGTGCAATATTACTGTCCAAATTTAAAACCCAGCCAAGTGCTGGGTTTTCTTTTTCTCATTTAATCTATATCTTTAAGTCAGAGTGACATTCCAATTTACTCTATTTGTTGGCTTGTATATTGCAAGTTTACCCACGAGTAACCTGTAAAAGTAATGGTCGGCCACTTTATTTTTAAAGTTGGTATATATATTGCTTGGGTTATTTCATAACAGTCAGTTCTTGAGTTGAGGTTTACATGGCTATTTCTTTTGACAATGCTTTAGGCATTCACCAGCACACAGTTGGTGTACGTGAGCGTAACGCTGAGGTGCTTTCCACCAATATCGCGCAAGCTAACACGCCTGGGTATAAAGCAAAGGGATTAGACTTTAATAAATCACTGCAGGCGGCAAGTTCTGGGGCAAGCATTGGTCTTAGCCGAACAGACGGTCGGCATATTTCTGCCTCAACAACGGTGAATGGGGAAACGAAGTATCGAATTCCTACGCAACCTGATACTGGAGATGGCAATACGGTTGATTTGGATTTGGAACGAAATCTTTTCATGCAAAACCAAATTAGGCATCAAGCCTCTCTCGACTTCTTAGGAAGTAAGTTCAAGAATTTAACTAAAGCGATAAAAGGGGAATAACTAGATGAGCTTATTTAATGTATTCAATGTGACTGGTTCTGCGATGAGTGCTGAATCTGTTCGTCTAAATACTACCTCAAGTAACCTTGCTAACGCAGACAGTGTAAGTAGCTCTGCTAAAGACACTTACAAGGCTCGCCACGCAGTGTTTGGCGCTGAGTTAAATCAGGCACGTAATAGTGGTCACACTGTGCCAGTAAAAGTATTAGGTATCGTAGAAAGCGATAAACCGCTGAATGCGGAGTACAACCCAGATCACCCGTTAGCGAACAACGAAGGCTACATCTATAAGCCTAACGTTAACGTTATGGAAGAAATGGCTAACATGATTTCAGCATCACGTGCGTATCAAACAAACGTACAGGTTGCTGACTCGAGTAAACAAATGCTGCTGCGTACGCTGCAGATGGGTCAATAAGGATAAGGAGGTAGCAAATGGCTGGAATCAACAATGTTGGTCAAAGCGGCTTGTCCTATGTTGACCAGCTGAAGAGTCTTCAAGATGGTGCTAAGAAGCCCGATGAAACGACAGGTAAGCAAGATCTTAAACAAGATGACTTCTTATCGTTGTTGACTAAGCAACTTGCACAACAAGACCCTTTTAAGCCGGTTAGCAATGACCAGATGATTGCGCAAATGGCTTCATTTGCGACCGTAGATGGCATTGGCAAAATGAATACACAGTTTGAAAGCTTGAATTCATCAATGACTTCTAACCAAGCACTGCAGGCATCCTCTTTGGTTGGCCGCGATGTATTGGTTCCTGGAGCGGCAGGTGTGAAACAAGGTGATGGCGGTATGGCGTCAATGGTTAAGCTTCCTCAGGCAATGGACAATGTAATGGTCCGTGTTGAGAATGAAGTTGGCCAATTGGTTCGCACTTTTGATATCGGCTCAAAACCATCGGGTGACACGCGTGTTGAGTGGGACGGAAAAGACGAAGACGGTAATCCATTGCCGGCCGGTAAATACAACGTGAAAGCGTCGGGTTTATTGGAAGGTGAGAACACAGAGTTCCAAGTGTCGAGTTATGCGAACGTGAACAGTGTGCTTCTTGGTAAAGGCGATGGCAACGTACTACTCAATCTGGCTGGTTTTACATCGCCAGTACGACTTGCTGAAGTACTAGAAGTTGGTAAAGCGTAGCTCTTTTTAGAGTGATTATGCTAGCTAGATTAGGAGAATATTGGAATGTCATATGTATCTTTAAGCGGTCTATCCGCTGCACAGTTAGACCTGAATACAACCAGTAACAACATTGCGAACGCAAACACATTTGGCTTTAAAGAGTCTCGTGCGGAGTTCGGGGATGTTTACTCAAGCTCGTTGTTCACTAACGCAAAAACGACGCCAGGAGGCGGTGCGCAAGCTAGCCAAGTGGCACAACAGTTCCATGAAGGTTCAAGTATCTATACGAATAACCCAATGGACTTGCGTGTAAGTGGTACAGGTTTCTTTGCAGTATCGAAAGACCGTATGGTGCCAGAGATCAATGAACTAACGCGTAATGGTGCATTTCACCTAAACAAAGACAACTACATGGTTACGGCCAATGATGAGTTTCTTTTAGGTTATGATGTCGATCCAAACTCGGGTGAAGTTCTTTCTTATGCACCAAAGCCTCTCGACATTCCAGCTGAGTTTGGTAAGCCTAAACAGACAGAAAACATTGAAGTAGGGGTTAACCTTCCTGCGAACGGTGATCTTAAAGACCCGGCAACATTTGATTTCAAAGATCCAGATACCTATAACCGTGCAACGTCTTCGACGGTCTACGATTCTATGGGACAGTCTTACAAGTTAACGACTTACTACCTAAAAGATCAGACTCAACCGAATACTTGGCAAACGTACTACACCATGTCAGATGAAACGGGCGAGAAGCCGGTAAACATTACTGGTGGCGACGCGACGAATTCAGCAGGTCATGTTGGTCACACCATGAAATTCAACAATGACGGTACCTTAGCAAGCCTTAACAGTGGTCAGCCAATTCTATCTGATCCAATCGGCGCTGGTGAGAACGCAGTTGATTTGAACGGTGCAGATCCGACACAGGTACTTAACTTTGGTCTGGATTCTTCAACTCAGTTTGCCGCTCCATTCGAACTGTCTAGGTTTGATGAAGATGGCGCGACAACTGGTTTCTTAACGAAAATCGATTTTGATGAGTACGGCAGTGTTCTAGGCAGTTACTCAAACGGTGAAAATGTGATACTAGGCCGCGTAGGTTTAGTTCGTGTACCTAATGAGCATGGTCTAGATAAGAAAGGCGGCACTCAATGGGATTCTACTAAGGCTTCAGGTGATAAAATCTGGGGTGAATCAAATAAAGGTTCATTTGGTAGTATCAACAATGGCTCACTAGAGCAGTCGAATATCGATATGACTCAAGAATTGGTTGATTTGATTTCTGCTCAACGTAACTTCCAAGCGAACTCTCGTTCTCTAGAAGTACACAACCAACTACAACAGAATATTCTTCAGATTCGTTAATCGTTTCGAGCGTTTGAATCATCTGCGAATACCCAATTCAATGTTATTGAATTGGGTATTGTTGGTGAATTACGTATGGCTGCTTGCTTGTCTATTTGCCGCCCCTATTGCCGCCCGGTAATGCCTCTGGCAACAATTCTTCCTCAATGATCCTTTGCGATCAGTCTTTTTTGTTGTTTTTTCATTTAAGTTTTTGATAAATAACAGTTAAAAATATTGGCATAGTGTTTGCTTTATTAGTTCCAGAAAATGATTTTTTGGAGCAAAATTATGGATCGCGCACTGTTTCTTGCCATGAGTGGCGCTAAGCAAAATATGCAGGCTTTGCAGCTGCGTTCAAACAACCTCGCCAACGTAAGTACAACGGGTTTCCGTGCTGATTTAGCACAGGCACGTTCAATGCAAGCGTATGGCGAAGGCATGCCTACTCGTGTTTTCAGCATGACAGAGCGTCCGGGTCATAATTTCGCTCAGGGTAGTGTGGTTACTACTGGCCGAGATCTCGATGTCACCATTCAAGGTGATGGTTGGATTTCAGTAATGGACAATACTGGCCGTGAAGGTTTAACCCGTAACGGTAACCTAAGGGTTGACCAAAACGGTTTGCTTACCAACGCAAGTGGCCATTTAGTGCTTGGTGAAAACGACGCACCAATCACGCTCCCAATCCCAATCAGTAAAGTAGAAATTGGTACAGATGGTACGATTTCGGTGATTCCTCAAGGCGCTCCAGCTGAAGAATTAGCCGTAGTTGATCGTATCAAGCTTGTGCGTCCAGATAACCAAAGCTTGTTTAAAGATACGAATGGCCTCTTCCGTTCGAAAAACCCAGATCAGGCATACGAAGCAGATGCAGCGGTAACGTTGCTTAAAGGTGCTATCGAAGGCAGTAACGTAAATGCCGTAGGTGAAATGACCAGCTTAATTGACTTACAACGTCAGTTTGAAATGCAGGTCAAGATGATGAGCACAGCAGAGGAAATGGACAAGTCGTCTGATTCACTGCTTCGTATGAGCTAATAGAATTTTAAGGAAATTGCTATGCATCCAGCATTATGGGTAAGTAAAACCGGTTTAGACGCCCAACAAACCAATATTTCAACAATTTCAAACAACCTTGCCAACGCCTCAACCATTGGTTTTAAAAAGAGCCGTGCGGTGTTTGAAGATTTGTTCTATCAGAATATTAACCAACCAGGTGGCCAATCGTCTCAGAATACTGAGTTGCCAAGTGGTTTGATGTTGGGTGCTGGTTCTAAGGTAGTTGCAACTCAAAAGGTGCACACTCACGGTAACGCACAAACAACGTCGAATAGTCTAGATATGATGATTGAAGGCGACGGTTTCTTCCAAGTTGAGATGCCAGACGGTGAAACAGGTTACAGCCGTAATGGTCAGTTCACATTGAACGGTGACGGTGCGATCGTAACATCGGGTCAAGGTTATGCCCTACAACCCGAAATCGTTATTCCTGAAGACGCGATCTCGGTAACGGTTGGTAACGATGGTGAGGTGTCGGTTCGTCTACGTGGTCAGCAAAACAACGTCGTGGTTGGCCAAATCACCATTACTGATTTCGTAAACCCAGGTGGTTTAGAGCCCATTGGCCAAAACCTTTACTTGCCTACAGGTGCAAGTGGTGACCCGCAAGAGGGTGTTCCGGGGTTGAACGGCTTAGGTAATGTTCGTCAGTCTATGCTTGAAGCATCCAATGTAAACGTAACTGAAGAATTGGTTAACATGATCGAAGCTCAACGTGTATACGAAATGAACTCAAAAGTTATCTCGGCGGTAGATAAGATGATGAGCTTCGTTAACCAACAGCTGTAGCTGGTTAATTCGCTGTTTACTTATTTCTTTTAATCGTTCTATTTACTATTGTCTGCTGAGAGTACATCGCCATGAAACGTATTGTTTGTTTAGCTCTGTTTTTATCTATGACGGGCTGTACCACACTGGAGCCAATTGAAACTCCGGCGCAAGAGAACGCAACCACAGTGGTTGATGCTGTAGAAGGCGACAAGTCGGCCCAGGAAAGCTCTGGTATTATCGACACACTTCGAGATAGAACGGACCCTATTGCTGGTGATCCTGCATGGGCGCCAATTAACCCGAAGAAAAAACAAGAGCATTATGCGGCAGCAACAGGCTCACTGTTCAATGCTAACCACATTGGTAGCATGTATGACGACTCAAAACCTCGCGGTATTGGTGACATTATTACCGTTGCGTTAGATGAGAATACGCGAGCGACTAAAAAAGCTAATGCAGATATGTCTAAATCGAACGATGCATCGATGGAACCGTTAGCTGTAGGTGGTGAAAATCTAGAACTTGGTAAATACAACTTTTCTTACGATCTGAGTAACACCAACACCTTTGCTGGAGATGCATCAGCTAACCAAAGTAATAGCATTAGCGGTTACATTACCGTTGAAGTTATTGAAGTATTAGCGAATGGCAACCTAGTGGTTCGCGGTGAGAAGTGGATGACGTTGAATACGGGTGATGAGTACATTCGCTTAAGTGGCACCATCCGCCCTGATGATATCGACTTTGAGAATACCATTGCTTCGAACCGTGTTTCGAATGCACGAATTCAGTACTCAGGTACGGGTGTGCAGAAAGATATGCAAGAACCTGGGTTCTTGGCACGATTCTTTAATGTATCTTTGTAGAGCTTGAGACTGTGTCGACATACTGGCACTTTAAGAATTATCTAATTTCAAGCTAACTCATTATAAATTAAAGCAATACAGACAGGTTATTCAATGAAAAAACTAACACTCGTACTCTTCGGCATGCTATTTCTTGCCTCCAGTGCTCATGCCGCGCGTATAAAAGACGTGGCAAAAGTAGCGGGTGTTCGTAGTAACCAACTTGTCGGCTATGGTTTGGTCACAGGTTTGCCGGGTACTGGTGAAACAACTCCCTTTACCGATCAAACGTTTAACGCAATGCTGCAAAATTTTGGCATTCAATTGCCGCCTGGCACCAAGCCAAAAACCAAAAACGTTGCGGCGGTAATCGTTACCGCTGAACTTCCGGCATTCTCTAAGCAAGGTCAGGAAGTAGACGTAACGGTGTCGTCTATTGGTTCAGCAAAAAGCCTTCGTGGTGGTACTTTGCTGCAGACTTTTCTTAAAGGTCTGGACGGTCAAGTGTACGCTGTGGCACAAGGTAATTTGGTGGTGAGTGGTTTTAGTGCTCAAGGCAACGATGGTTCTAAGCTCGTTGGTAACAACCCTAACGTTGGTATCATCTCTAGCGGTGCGACGGTAGAGCAAGAAATCCCAACCCCATTTGGTCGTGGTGACTACATCACTTTCAACTTAATCCAATCTGATTTTACTACGGCTCAACGTTTAGCTGATGCGGTTAATAATTTCCTAGGCCCTCAAATGGCGTCTGCGGTCGATGCGACTTCTGTAAAAGTTCGTGCTCCACGTGAAATCAGCCAACGTGTGGCTTTCTTGTCTGCCATCGAAAACATCGAATTTGACCCTGCAGAGGGCTCTGCAAAAATCATTGTTAACTCTCGTACCGGTACTATTGTTGTTGGTAAGCATGTGCGCTTAAAAGCAGCAGCAGTAACCCACGGCGGCATGACAGTCGCAATCAAAGAAAATCTAAACGTAAGCCAACCTAACGCATTCTCTGGTGGTCAAACGGTAGTCGTTCCTGATTCGGACATCGAAGTAACCGAAGCCGATGGTAAAATGTTTAAGTTCGAACCCGGTTTAACGCTCGATGATTTGGTACGCGCTGTCAATGAAGTCGGCGCCGCACCTTCTGATTTAATGGCAATCCTTCAAGCACTGAAACAAGCGGGTGCAATTGAAGGTCAGTTGATCATTATTTAAGGGATAAAGCATGATTAAAAATAACAATGACATCGGCTTTATTCACGATATTGGTAGCCTAGACCGTCTTCGTCAACAAGCGGTAAGCGGTGAAGAAGGCAGTGAAAAAGAAGCGCTAACCGCTGCTGCAAAACAGTTTGAATCTATTTTTACCTCGATGTTGTTTAAGTCGATGCGTGATGCGAACTCGAGCTTTAAGTCAGATATGTTGAACAGCCAGAATGAACAGTTTTATCGTCAGATGCAAGATGACCAAATGGCGAGTGAACTCAGTGCGTCAGGTTCGCTCGGTCTTGCGGACATGATCGTAGCTCAGTTAAGCGCTGGCCAAGCAAATGATGCAACTGAAGATAAGGTTCGCAATGAAGGCTTTGATACTTCACTGCGAAGACCGCAATACTCGGGGCGTTCAGAAGATAGAGTGTCGGATGTTCAATCTGCGCAAGCTATGTCTGCAACAGACGTGTCAGCAGCCAAACAACCCGTTTCCTTCGATTCTCCAGAATCGTTTGTTGCCTCAATGAAGCCTTACGCTGAAAAAGCAGCGAGTGCGCTCGGTGTCGATTCATCACTGCTATTGGCACAAGCGGCACTTGAAACAGGTTGGGGTTCTAAGATGATTAAGAACTCTTTGGGCAACAGCAACAACCTATTCAATATCAAAGCCGATAGAAGTTGGAAGGGCGATAAGGTTGCTACTCAAACTCTAGAGTTCCATGGTAAAACAGCCGTTAAAGAGTCTGCTTCTTTCCGTTCTTACTCTAATTTCGAAGATAGCTTTAATGATTACGTGAAGTTCTTGAACGAAAACCCAAGATACGAAACGGCATTGCAGCATCAAGGTAACTCTGAGAATTTCATCAAAGGCATTCACCAGGCGGGTTACGCAACCGACCCTAACTATGCCGACAAAGTTTTACGAGTTAAAGCTAAGATTGATGAGATGAAATAGCGTTATTGAATGCACTCGAGAGCTTGCCACCGGCAGGCTCTTTTCTTATCCGCCCCTTCAGTCTTACGCGCCATCCATAGTTTTCTCCTTACACTTCAACAAATTATTGTATTTTAACTCTCCGTTGTTTCTATTGGCACATATATTGCTAAATATCTTAATAATAAGCTGTAGTAGTTAATCAGTTCATGCTGATTTTGTTAAGTTTTTTGGGGGCATTATGGCGTCGGATCTTCTGAATGTAGGAGCACAAAGTGTTCTTACTGCTCAGAGACAGCTAAACACCACAGGTCATAACATTTCTAACGCCAACACAGAAGGCTATAGCCGCCAGTCTGTGGTTCAAGGTGTGAATGACCCGCGCCAGTACGGTGGTCAAACCTACGGTATGGGTGTGCATGTGGAAAATGTTCGCCGCTCGTGGGACCAATTTGCCGTCAAGGAACTTAACCTATCAACAACCAATGCCGCTAACAAAGCGGATACCGAAGCTAACCTGGATATGCTGTCAAGCATGTTGTCATCGGTTGTTTCGAAGAAAATCCCAGAGAACCTTAATGAGTGGTTTGATTCTGTTAAGACGCTCGCTGATACGCCGAATGATGTGGGTACACGAAAAGTCGTCATAGAAAAAGCTGGGTTATTAAGTAAAACGTTAAATGAATTTCATGAAACCGTTCGTCAACAGTCTGATTCTGCGAATAAGAAATTAGACATGGGTATCGAGCGAGTTAACCAAATTGCATACGAGATCCGTGATCTTCAGCGACTAATGGTACGAACTCCTGGACCTCATAATGATCTACAAGATCAGCACGAACAGCTAGTTAATGAGCTTTCTGGTTACACTAAAGTGACGGTGACACCACGAGCTAATAATGAAGGCTTTAATGTCCATATCGGTAATGGTCATACCTTAGTTTCTGGTACAGAAGCGAGCCAACTGAAAATGATCGATGGCGTACCAGATGCACATCAGCGTCGTCTTGCTATCGTAGAAGGAAAGTCATTAAAGGCGATTACTAACCGCGATATTGATGGACAAATCGGCGCGATGTTAGACATGCGTGATGAACATATTCCTGCAGTTATGGATGAGCTTGGTCGTTTGGCGACCGCGTTTTCATACGAGGTCAATGCACTGCAATCGCAAGGTTTGGATCTCAATGGCAATGTAGGTAAAAACCTGTTTACCGATGCGAACTCTGAGTTAGTGGCTAAGTCTCGTGTTACTGCTCACGGACAGTCAAAAGCGGATGTCGCGGTTTATATTGATGATACTTCTGCTCTGAAAGGCGGCGAGTATGGTCTGAAATACGATGGCAGCGATTATGTGGTGATTAAGCCAGATGGTGAAACGGTAAAAGTTAGCACTAATTCAACCGGCAATGCCTTTTATTTAGATGGCATGCGAGTGGAAATTCGAAATCCGCCTGAACTGGGTGAGAAGCTTTTACTACGCCCAACTCGCAACTTTGCCGCGCAGATTCAGATGGAAACCAAAGACCCTAAAGATATTGCGGCGCAAAGCTATGAGGCATCAACTACCTTTGCCAAAGGCACTGCAGGTTTCAAAATTTTGGCGGCAGGTCAATTACGAGAATTTGAAGTGATCGTGTCACCAAAGGGCGAACAGTTTGCAGTTACCGATCCTAAGGGCAACATACTTATGCAGCCTCAACCGTATCCACCACAAGGCCCTGTGACAATTAATGGCACAACGTTTGAACTTACACCGGGCGCGGTGGCAAACGATAAATTTACGGCAAACCTTGTCCCATCAGAAGGTGACAATGGCAACTTGCGTAAATTGCAAGATCTCCAAACAGGCAAAGTCTTGGATGATGGTGAGTCTACTATTTTAGATCTTTACCACAACTTGAATACCAATACGGGCTTGAAATCTTCAACGGCAAATCGCTTGAGTGATATTGCTAGGCTAGAAAAAGAGTCAGCTCAAGAACGTATTGCTTCAGTCTCTGGGGTGAACCTAGATGAAGAAGCTGCAAATATGATGAAATTTCAGCAAGCGTACATGGCTTCTTCACGCATCATGCAAGCCGCCAATGATACGTTTAATACTATTTTGGCTTTGAGGTAGGAGATATAAATGTTGACTCGTATTTCTAGCTTTCATAATTATCAGTCAGTACAAAATGACTTTCGCCGCCAAGAAAACAAGGTGCATCATAATCAAGCACAACTGGCTTCCGGTAAGAAATTACAGTCGGCGAGTGATGATCCTTTGGCGACGCATTATTTACAAAACATCGGCCAGCAATCTGAGCAACTTAAACAGTATGTCGATGCGATCACTCTAATTAGAAACCGCCTTGAACATCATGAGGTCATGGTCGCCAACTCGGAAGGGTTCGCGGATGAAGCAAAACGAACCGTGATGGAAATGATTAACGGTGCACTTTCTCCGGAAGACCGCTTAGCGAAGAAACGTGAAATTCAAGAGTTATCGAATAATCTTCTACATTTAGCGAATACTCAAGATGAGTCAGGTAACTACACATTTTCAGGAACCAAGCCCAAGAGCCAGCCATTTTTTCAAGATAATGAAGGGAATGTTTCTTATCAAGGTGATGACTATCAAAGAAAGATGCGAGTAGCAACGAGCTTTGAAATGGCAATGAACGATCCGGGCAGTAAGTTGTTTATGGAAATAGATAACCCGTTCGGTGATTACGAACCTCAGTATGACCTTGAACCAGCCTCTGAGTTATTGCTAGGGCGTGCAACTAATACAGCTGACGATAGTGCAACTTATAAAGTCACTTTTGTTGATATGCAGACGGGCAAGTTCGCTTATCAGCTTGAAAAAGACGGTGCAGTGGTTGCTGCAGAAGATTTTGACCCTTCGAAGGGAGTTGTTTATGAAGGTTTGAATATCCAATTCAAAGGACAGATCACGAAAGGTGACTCGATCACTTTAGAGCCGAGAGAGACATTCTCTATCTTTGATACGTTCAAAGAGACCGCCGAACAGGCAGAAAATCCTGTATCAGATGCATCGGCAACGGCAAAGTTGCACCAAATGACCGAAGAATTTCATGCCGCGTTTATTCATTTGACTAAGGCGAGAACGGATGTCGGTGCTCGTTTGAGTACATTGGATATTCAAGAGCAGCAACATGAAGATTTTAAGTTGTCTTTAGCGAAAGCAAAAAGCAATTTTGAAGACTTGGACTATTCGAAAGCCATCATTGAATTCAATGAAAACTCTCGAGCGCTACAAGCTTCACAACAAGCGTTTGGCAAGACGAAAGACCTGACCTTGTTTAATTATATTTAGCTATGAACAGCCGTTAATCTGGGGTTAATTCTCTGCCGTATGTGCTATGCCATATGTGCGAATAATTCTATGGATTGCCACTTTTTTGTTCAGTGTGGCATGTTTGAAAAATAGCGGCAAAAAACGGCAACGAGAGATATCAATATCTTATTTTCTCGACTTGATATAATTAGCCCCTATGGGGGGTTGTGGTTTAACTTTTTGTTTTTTATGTTTATTTTAAGTTTATTGGAATTAAAATAAAAGTTGGCACACAACATGCTTTTATAATTTTCATAAATGATTAATACAGATCTTAAACCTTATCTAGGGTTTATCGCGTAATACACGGTCAGTGCTTATCCATATGAGAGTAAAGCTGGCCGCTTCGCAGTGACTTTGCGAACTCATAAGGAGAGCAATATGGCTATTAATGTAAGCACTAACGTATCTGCTATGACAGCACAGCGATACTTGAATAAATCGTCTAATGACTTAGCGACTTCTATGGAGCGTTTGTCATCAGGTCATAAAATCAATAGCGCAAAAGATGATGCGGCAGGCCTGCAAATCTCGAACCGCTTAACCGCGCAATCACGTGGTCTGGATGTAGCAATGCGTAATGCTAATGATGGTATTTCGATTGCTCAGACAGCAGAAGGTGCGATGAATGAATCAACGAACGTATTACAACGCATGCGTGACTTGGCGATTCAATCATCAAACGGCACCAACTCTCCGGCAGAGCGTCAAGCGCTAAACGAAGAGACAATGGCACTTCAAGATGAGCTTAACCGTATCGCAGAGACCACTGCTTTCGGTGGCCGTCGTCTATTGAATGGTTCATTCGGTGAAGCTTCATTCCAGATTGGTTCAAACTCTGGTGAAGCTATGATCATGGCGTTAACCAGTATTCGTGCTGATGACTTCCGCATGGGAGGAACGACGTTCGACTCTGAACACGCTAAAGACAATAGTTGGGAAGTTCCACCAACAGCAAAAGACCTTAAGTTTGAATTTAAAACTAAAGCGGGTGAAGCCATTGTTCTCGATATAAGCGCCAAAGTGGGTGAAGATATCGAAGAACTAGCAACTTACATTAACGGCCAATCTGATCTAGTGAATGCGTCTGTGACGGATGAAGGTCGCATGCAAATATTTGTTGCGGAACCTGATTTAGAAGGCGCGATGTCGATCTCGGGTAGTTTAGCCTCTGAGCTAGGCCTTAAAAGTGAAGGTCGAACTTCATTGGTTCAGGATATCGACTTGAATACCGTTGCTGGTTCACAAAACGCAATCGGTGTAATTGATTCTGCGATGCAGTATGTCGATTCACAGCGTGCTGATTTGGGTGCGAAGCAGAACCGTTTAAGCCACAGTATTAATAACTTGGCAAATGTTCAAGAGAACGTAGACGCTTCAAACAGCCGAATCAAAGATACAGACTTTGCGAAAGAGACAACGCAAATGACCAAAGCTCAAATTCTGCAACAGGCAGGTACATCAATACTTGCTCAAGCAAAACAGTTGCCTAACTCTGCAATATCACTATTGCAATAGTTATTGGTTGAACTTGCTACTCGTGTTCAGACGTGAACTGCGTAGCAAGGGAAACTGGCAAGCATACTTACTATCGGGTGTTTAGCTCTCTCATCTCTCACCTGCTATCCATTTTTACGGTAAGAATGCAACGGCGCGTCGGAAATGTGTTCATTTCTCGATGATCTCCGCACAGGCTCTGACACGCCAACTAGCCCCGTTTCCTTAACAGGAAAAGGGGCTTTTTCCTTTCTATTTCTACACTTTTATTTTCTTTTAGATCGTCTAGTTTACCTTTCAAATCCGCAAAACCTCGATCTCACTTATCTGTTTCACGACAAACAACTCAACTCTTTGTATAAGAAGCATACCAATCTGAGCTCTTTGGCGACTATTCATTTCTCTATATAGGATAACTCAAATAGTGATTAGTGTGTTTTTTGAACACTTTTAAATGCATTCTCAATTGAAGGCTGCCACTGTTATAAAAAATGTGAAATTTTAAGTGTCTGATAAATTTGATTTTAATATTTAATTTGTGGTTTTTTGAAAGTTTTTCTAAAGCTTCTGAATTTTGAGCCGTTATTAAAAGTAACTTAGAGATAACTACTTGGTTTTCCGAGACGTCGGAAACCGCTATACCGGAAAATCAATTGGAGAAATCACCATGGCAGTGAATGTAAATACCAAC